>CAKUCE010000305.1 GCA_934643535.1 uncultured Clostridia bacterium
CTCACACTTTTCTTTCGGTGGCGAAAGAAAAGTGTGCAAAAGAAAGCCAGCGGCACGGCGACTCCGGGAAAAAGGCTCCTATTGCCCATTTTGACGGCGGGGCTCGCTATGTCGCGCGCAGCATGGTTGGCCAGCTTACACCTACCATCGTGCGCGCTCGGAGCTCGCCTTTTTCCGCCGCCAAAATGGGCGGGCCTTTTTCCCTCCGCTGCCTATCGCCGCTCTGCTCCGGCGCAGTCGGCGTGGGGCAGGCTTACCCCTTGCGGGGTGGGATGCTTTCTTGTGGCTTGGGTATTTTTGCAACGCAACAGGCCAGCGTGAAACTAAAATCACGCTGGCCTGTTTTGTGAGCCATGAGGCCCGTCGCCGAATGGCGGTCTTTACACGACAATAAACAGGGATCCACACCAGACCCGCGAGCCGTGGCACCTGTCGTGCCACGGCGGTAAAACCCCGGCCAAGTTTCATGTCTCCCGAGCACCCTGCGTGCCTTCGGCACGCAGTCCGGGGTGCAGGGGTACTACCCCTGCCCGGTAGTCGAGGGGGGATTGGCCGGTGTGCTTTTTGAAGATGCGGCTGAAATGGGCCACGTCGCTGTAGCCTACCAGCGCGGCAATATCGTGGACGCGGCAAGCCGGGTCGGTCAATAGCTCCTTGGCGCGCTCCACCCGAAGGGTGTTGATGATGTCCAGAAAGCTCTGCTGCAGATGCCGGTTGATGAGCTTGGAAAGGTGCCACTGGCTGACATAGACGTGGTCGGCCACTTCGCTTAAGGTCAGATGCTCGGTATAGTGCTGGCGGATGTAGTCCATGGCCGCGCGGGCGATGAAGGCTCCCGCTTCGCCGGAGCCTTCCGACGGATCGACCGCCGGTTCCGCTGCGGGCGGCGGGGGAGCAGCCTCATCCAGACGAGCCTTCATGGTGGAAACAGCTTCCCGCAGCTGCTCCATGTTGCTGGGCTTGAGCAGATAGCGGCATACGCCCAGATTCAGGGCCTTCTGGGCGTAGTCGAAATCCCGGTAGGCGGTGAGTACCGCCACCTGCATGGCCGGGAAAGCGCTTTTCAGGGCGGCGATCATGGTCAGTCCGTCCATGTTGGGCATGCAGATGTCCGTCAGCAGCAGATCGGGCTTCACCTCGCGGATCAGCTCCAGCCCCTCCTGACCGTCCATGGCCACCCCGGCCACCTCGCAGCCGTACTCCGCCCATGGAAAGGCCCGCTGCAGGCCCTGCAGAATGAGCTGTTCGTCATCGACCAAAACAACGCGATACATGATGAGGTCGTCCTCCTATTCCTGACGCTGAAAGGGATGCAGCGCAAAGACCTGCCGCCACAGATCCTCCGGCGTGACGCGGCCATCGGCCAGCGAGGGAATGAGCCGGAACCAGAGGGTGCGGGCCTCCGGGCTCATGGCGTCCTGTACCGGACTGAGCCGGTCCGGATGGTTGGCCAGCAGGGCGTCCGCGCTTTCCAGAAGCGCTCCTGTAAAGCCATAGCCCCCCAACGCCCGGGCGTTGCCGCCGGTGGCCAGATAACTGAGCAGATGCACTGCCGCGTCCCGCCGGGGGCTGTTCCAGGCTTTTCGGGTCAGATAAAAGCCCATGGAAACGCCCCGGATGATGGCGCTGTCCTCTCCCTGCCGGGAGGGAAAGGGCAGAACGACCGTGGAATCCATGCGGTCCTCCGGCAGACTGTTGGCAAACCAGCTGCCGTCGATCTGCATGGCGGCTTTTTTCTGAAGGAATAATTGGCTGGCTTCGGACGCGGTGATGACCTCCGTATCCTCCGGGAAAAAGCCTTCCTGCTCCATCTGCCGCAGCAGGGCCATGCCCTCCGTCCAACTGGCGGGCGCTTTCCCGGCAGATGCGGGGCGCTGACGGTGATCTTCCTCCCCGCCGCAGCACAAAAGGCAAAATTCCGCTACGTAATGGGGCTGATCGCTGAGAGAGACGGCCAGAGGCACGATACCATTCTCCCGGAAGACCCGGGCGGCGGTTTCCAGCTTTTCCCAGGAGGTGGGCAGCTCCAGCCCGTAACGGTCGAACAGATCCTTGTTGCAGAACAGGCCCTCCCAATACTCCCGGACGGGAATGGCATAGACGGAGCCGTCGGCCTCCCGGCACAGCTCGCTTTCGGGCAGTTGAAGCTCCGGGTAGGCGGCGTTGATCTCCGCCACGGGGACCACGCGGCTCAGGATCGGCGCGCTGTCGGCGGTGCCCACAAAATAAAACAGCACGTCGGCCTCGTTCCCGGCGGCAAAATCCAATAGAACGCCCGTTTTCCATTCCTCATTGGAGGGAGTGGAAACGTCGGAGACGCGGTTTCCGGTTTCTTCCTCCCATTCCTTGAGAAGACGGGTGTAGGTGTCCGCCGCCGCATCCGCCCCGGCAAAAATGCTGACGGTGCGCAGGGTCAGCCCCTCCGCAAGACTGGTCAGGGGCAGAAGCAAAGCGAGAATCAGAGATAAAAGCGCAAGCGGCAGGCGCTTCATGGGCGATCGTCTCCTTTCGGCGGCAAAGCCGCACTTTCATTCGGCAGGTTTTCGGTATAGGGCATTCGGATGGCGGCGACGGTGTCGCCGGTTTCGGACAGACCGATGCTCAGGGCGGCCTTGCCCGGGAACAGCAGCTGGAGCCGCTGGTAAATGTTGCGAATGCCGATGTGCCCTTGATTCGGCTCGTCCAGTTCCAACAGGCGGCGGATGTGTTCCAGATCGTCCTGCGTCAGCCGCCTGCCGTCGTTGGTGACGCTGATGAGCAGCTCGTCCTCCAGCCGGCGCACCCGCAGCAGGATCCGCCCCCGGCCCGCTGGGCTGACGCCATGCTCCACCGCGTTTTCGACCAGTACCTGGATCATCAGCCGGGGCACCAGCGCCTGCCGGGCCTCCGGGTCAATGTCTTCCTCCGTACGGATGCGGTCGCCAAAGCGAAGCCCCACGAAGTAGAAGTAAGCGTCCACCACCTGTAGCTCCTCCTGCAGGGGCGTCAGATGCCGCTCGTCCCGGGCGATGGCCGCGTTGAGCAGGACGCTCAAGGTCTCCACCATATGAGCCACCGTTTCGTCGCCGTCCATGCGGGCCTGCCAGTTGATGCTTTCCAGCGCGTTGTTGAGGAAGTGCGGGTTGATGCGGCTCTGCATGGCCTGAATGCGCGCGTCCCGCAGGGCGATCTGCTCCTTGTAGGAGCGGTCGATCAGGTTTTTCAGCTGGCGGCTCATTTCGGAAAAGGCATTTCCCAGCTGGCAAAGCTCGCTGGCTCCCTGCACGGCGACGGTCTGCCCCAGCTCGCCTTCCTGCATCCGCCGGGAGGCGGCGGACAACTGGCCGATGGGGCGCACGATGCGGCGCTGCACGTAGACCATCACCAG
>CAKUCE010000306.1 GCA_934643535.1 uncultured Clostridia bacterium
TAGCCGTTGATCAGGTTGGCGCTGTACGCACCGGCCAGAATGCCGATGATGATGGGCAGGCTGAACTCCCGGATGGAAGCAACGCCCAGAATGTACAGGGTCACGATGGTCACCAGCGTGGTCAGCGTGGTATTGATGGTGCGGCCAAGGCTTTCCTTCACGCTCAGCTCCACGATCTCGGAGCGGGGCTGACCAGCCAGCGCGGGCTTCTTGTTGTTCTCGCGGATGCGGTCGAAGATCACGATGGTGTTGTTGATGGAATAGCCGACGATGGTCAGCATGGCGGCAATGAAGGAAGAGTTCATCTGAATCACGCTGCGCAGGATGACCATGAAGCTGATCATGATGAGCACGTCATGCAGCAGACCCACCACAGCCGCGATACCGCTGAACAGGTCGAAGCGGAACGCGATGTAGATCAGCATCAGCGCGGCGGCGATCAGCACGCTGAAAACGGCGTTGCGCACCAGCGTCGCACCGGCCACAGGGCCCACATAGCTGGCCGTGGCGTTGTCGGTGTCCATATCGGGATATTTTTCCAGAAGAGCGCTTTCCAGACCGTTCTGCAGATTCTGCACCTCGTCCTCGCTGGACAGGGTGGGAACGCGGATCTGCACGGTGGTACCGTCGGAGCCTACGGAGGACACCACGAATTCCTCGATGCCCTGAGCCTTCAGCGCCTCTTCCACATCGGCCTTGTCGTAGGCGGCGCCCATATTGTACTGCAGGTTCAGACCGCCCGCAAAGTCAATACCATAGTTGATGCCATGGCCGGTCAGGCTCATGACGGCGGCGATCAGCATGATCGCGATGGAAACGCAGAGGCAAATTTTCGCACGATTCTGAATTTTCATCTTACTTCGCCTCCTTCACGGTTTCGTCCGCAGCGGGCTTCACATTAGCCGCATACAGGGCGGGATTGGACCAGATGCGGACCACGCGGGTCAGCAGGAAGCGGGTGATCAGGATCGCGGTCAGCATACTGGCGAGAACGCCCAGCAGCAGCGTGGTAGCGAAGCCCTGCACGGAACCGGTGCCGAAGAACAGCAGCACCACGGCCGCGATGATGGTGGTAATGTTCGCGTCCACCACGGCGCTCATGGCGTGTTTGAAGCCGATGCGCACGGCGTGGATGGTGGGCCGTCCGGCGCGGACTTCTTCCTTCACGCGCTCAAAGATGACCACGTTGGCGTCCACGGCCATGCCGATACCCAGGATCACGCCGGCGATGCCGGGCAGGGTCAGCTGGATGCCGGGAACCACGGCGATGAACAGGAACAACAGGATGATGTAGATGCACAACGCCCAGTCAGCCACCAGACCGGCCAGACGATAGCGGACCAGCATGATCAGCATCACGATCAGGATGCCGATGATAGCGGCCTTCACACTGGTGCCCAGCGCGTCCACGCCCAGCGTGGCGGAGATGGTGTCCAGCTTGTCCTGCCGCAGATCCAGCGGCAGCGCGCCGCTCTGCAGCTGCAGGGCGTAGTTCTGGGCCTGTTCCTCGGTGAAGGAGCCGGTCACCAGCACCTGCCCGCCGTAAATGGCGCTCTGCACGGTGGGGCTCATCAGCACGTTGCCGTCCAGCTGAATGGTGATGGCCTTGCCGATGCTCTTGGCGGTCATATCGCCGAAGATGTCCGCGCCTTCCTTGGTCAGAGTAAAGCTGATAGCGGGCTTGGAGTTGTCATCCTTGGTGGCGTAAGCGGTCTGCAGGGCGCTGCCGTCCATGAAGACGTTGCCGTCGGAATCCAGGAACTCCAGCTTGGCGGGAGAACCGATCAGATCCAGCACGGCGGCGGGATCGGTCACATCGGGGATCTCCACACGGATGCCGCTGGCGCCCACCTTGCTGACGGTGGCTTCCGGATAGCCCTTTTCCGTCAGACGCTTAGCGATGATATCCATGGTGTTCTGCAGCAGGTAGTCGAAGTTGTTGCCTTCCTCCCGCAGCTCGTCACTCATGGTGGCTTCGTATTCCACATACACGCCGCCCTTCAGGTCAAGACCCAGGGCAATGCTCTGGGGCCAGTTTTCCACATTGGTGGTAGGCAGCCAGGGCAGCAGCTTGTACAGGCCGCGGCTATCCAGCCACGTGCCATGCACGCCCAGATAACCCACGGCGATGGTGAGTACCAGTACCACGCACAGAGTCAGAATGGCCGAAGCCTTCCTGCTCATTTTGGCGCGGCGACGATTGTTGACTTTCATTGTTTGTCAACCATCCTTCCGTCCGTATTTTGTTTTGTATGATTTTATTTTCCGCAGCCGCGGAAAGAAAATCCGGGAAGATCAGCCGCAGGCGACATCCTGCCGGAACAATAAATACGCTTCATCCAGATAACGGCCCCGGCGCAGCACGCAGCCGTTGGAGTCCCGGCTCAAAACCAGACGGGGCAGCAGGCACAGCGGTGCGCAGAAAAACAGCGCCGCCAGCATCCAAAACCAGCGGGACGCACTGTCCCCCGCATCCGCCCACACCGGCAGCGCGCAGGCGCTCATCTCAAGGCCGGTCAGGGGCAGATTTTCCGGGAGAACCGTTTCCGTTTCGGGCGCAACGACCAACGCGCTCAAAAGCAGCAGAAAAAGGCCGCACAGCAGCGCTATCAGCAGCATTTTGCCAAACTTCATACGGCCTTCCCCTCCTTCCGGCATATGGACGTTCCGCTTTCGCATGGGTCTATTATAGTGTGTGAATCGGTTTCCGTCAAGGGAAGAAAAAGGGAAAGGCCACGCCGCCGCAGCCCTTCCCCTATCGTTAATAGATTTTCACCGTCAGACCTTCGTCCGCTTCATATTCCTTGTTGATCGTCTCGATCTCCTCCGGGCGAAGCGCCGGAGTGCAATAGTCGCACCGCACCAGTTTGGAGAAGGGTTCCTCCAACAGCTGGGCGTAGGAAAACGCCGTCAGGGGCAGATACTCGTCCTTCACGCTGGTGCAGGTGGCGGCGGAATGGTAGCTCTTTCCGCCGTTGGGATTGTAGAAAAGCTGCAGATTGTCCTCCGGCAGCGGAATCTGCCGCCCGTGCCAGTCCTCCCACAGCACCAGCCGGGTGCCCATGCGGCTGCGCAGGGTGTTCCAGATCCACTGCATGTTCACGCCGTTGGGCGTTTTGCGGCGCTGCACCCGGATGCAGCCGTGGCTGGCCCGCTTGCCCAGCTCCTTTTCGCAGTAATTGTAATCCCGGCGGCCATCCTTTTTGTTGGTCAGATAGGGCACTTCGTGCAGCAGATCGCCGTTGTTGAAGCGCATTCCATAGCCGCAGGTCATGTTGCCCGAGGGAAAATCCCCCACCGGGCTGACGATCATAAACTCGCCGGAACGGGTCTCGTTGTAGGG
>CAKUCE010000307.1 GCA_934643535.1 uncultured Clostridia bacterium
GCTTCGGCTCCGCCTGAAGCTGCTCCTGCATCTCCGCGCCGTGGTTTTCATAGTCCGTCTCGTCGATGACGTACAGGCCGTAGCGGTCGCACAGCTCCAGCCAGCGGGGATCGTTGGGATAGTGGGAGGTGCGCACGGTATTGATATTCATCTGCTTCATCAGCCGCACGTCCCGGAGCATGGTTTCCATGGTGGAAACATGGCCCAGACGGTCGTTGGTATCGTGGCGGTTCACGCCCTTGAGCTTGATGGACACGCCGTTGACCCAAAGCTGCTGATCATGAATTTCGATCTTACGGAAGCCCACGTTCGTCCGCTGCACCTCTCCGGGCACGGAGACCAGCAGAGTATACAGATGGGGCGTTTCCGCCGTCCAGCGCAGGCAGTCCTTTATCACGAACCGGGCGCGGCCCTGGACCAGCGCCGCCTCGGCAATCTTCTTTTCTTCCCGGTACAGGGCTGCGGCAGCTTCGCACCCGGCGGGCACTTCCGCCTCCACGTCCAGCACGCCGTCCCGGTAGTCGTTTTCCAGCTCCACCCGGCAGACCACGTCCCGGATATGTTTTTCGCCAACGCCCAGCAGGTACACATCCCGGAAAATACCGCTCATGCGCCAGCAGTCCTGGTCTTCCAGATAGGTGCTGTCAGCCCACTGCAGCACCTTCACGGTCAGGGTGTTCTCTCCCTCCTGCAGGAAGGAGGTGATGTCAAACTCCGCAGGCAGGCGGCTGCCCTTGGACATACCGGCTTCCCTGCCGTTGACCCACACGAGGAAGCAGGCGTTCACGCCGTCAAAATTCAGCGTTACCCGGCGGCCCCGCCAGCTTTCCGGCAGACGGAAGGTACGGCGGTACACCCCCGTAGGGTTCTCGTCCGGCACGTAGGGCGGATCGAAGGGGATCGGGTAAGCCACGTTCACATACTGGGGCCGTCCGTAGCCGTGCATCTGCCAGCAGGAAGGCACATCCAGCTCATCCCACAGGACGTTTTCTTCCGTCCCCTGACAGATTCCCTCCGGCAGCACGCCGTCGGCGGCATAATAAAACTGCCAGACGCCGTTCAGGCACAGATATGCGTCCGACAGGCTCCGCTCCCCCCGCAGGGCGGCGGCTTCACTGGGGAAAGGAAACGACGTGGTTCTTCCGGGAAGGCGGTTCCGATGCAGGATCGTCATGTCCTGCCAGGGGCTGGATTGATTCATGAAAGAGTTCCTCCTTGACGTTGCGGGTGTTTTTTCCGCATCTCCCGCTCGGACGGGGAAGCGTCAGATTGTATCCAAAGAATACAACGCTTTCCATTCTGCGTCAATATCCATACGGGTCAGAAAAAAGACGATTGAGCATTCTGCTCGCAAAGGCGGGTTCAAAATGCTGACGAACGCAGCTTTTCCTGAAAAAAACAAAAAGAAAACCGCAGCATATCTCGCCGCTGCTCTGGCTTCTTCCGCCCGCTTACAGGCTTGCGCCTGTTGCTTCAGAATGATGGGATACGCGGATCGGCCGTTTATCGCTTGTTCGGTATCCCCTGCATCCTTAAACACCCCACTTGTCAGACATTATACCTCTTCGTCCAACAAGTGGGGTGCTGTTTATTTGCGGTTCCTTGTCATATCACTTTCTCAAAAGAAAACTCAGCCCACCGTATGCTTCACCCGATCGTGTTCCTCGGCGCGCTTGGCGTTGTTGAAACGATCCAGCGTGCCTACCAGATAACCGGTGATCCGGCGGATGCGGTGGAAGGGCTGCGCCCCCAGATCATAATCCAGCTCCACCTCGTCGCCGCAGACCTTGATGTCGATATGGCGGGGTTCATGGCCGAACTTTTTGGCGGCACGGTCGATATAAGCCTGAATTTCAGGCTGCTCCAGCGTTCCGTTGGTGACGGTGACAGTACAAGCCATAGTGTTTCGCTCCTTTATATTTCCCGTTCGGGTACAAAATATGGTTTTTGGACGGTGAATAGTATACCACGTTTTCAAGTGGATGAAACATAAGAACAGAACTTTATAAGCAGAGAACAGGCCAGTAAAAAAAGTAATGGAATGTTTCCAAACGCCGCCGCATAGGCTTCTGCAAAAAGACCGGGGAGGGAACGGCGTGAGCGAAGTGCAGAATATTCAGCTTCCCGCGGCGGGAAGCGTCACCAGCCAGACCGCATCCAACGGCTGGCGAAGCCTGCTGGAGAGCAATGTGGGCCGGAGGGTCGTAGCGGAGTTTTTGATCGGTCAGGACGGCATGGCGGAGAAGACGGGAGAGATCTACGCGGTGCAGTCGGATTATTTTCTGTTAAAGGACGATCATGGCAATTACGTGGCCAGCGATCTGTTCAGCCTGAAATTCGTCACCTTCTGTCCGGGCTGCGGCACGTCCTCCGGCACGCAGGCCCAGAGCGAGACGGCGGAAAACGGCGCGTCCGCCATGGTGGTCACGCCGCTGCGCAGCGCGGCTCCCGCGGCGGCGCTGAACTACGCCAAGCGGAAGGCCAGAAGATAACCCAGGCTGTCAAAAAAACACTTTATTGAAGTTGTCAAAGGGGTCTTAGCCCTTCTCGTTCCGCGCCGCAATGCGGCGTAGGCTTCGGCGGAGCCCCTTGCGGGGCAGGATACGCAACCCCCACAGGATGATGCAGGCCGCAAAAAAGGGTGCGCAGCACCGAGGGGGGAGGATACCGCGCAGCGGTACCGCAACCCCGAAGCCCGCAGCCCCCACAGGGGTGATGCGGGCCGCAAAAAAGGGTGCGCAGCACCGAGGGGGGAGGACACCGCACAGCGGTACCGCAACCCCGAAGCCCGCAGCTCCCCCGCAGGGGTGATGCGGGCCGCAACAGTACGCGGCGAAAAAGATCGCCGCAGGCGAGCTTTTTTGACAAACTGGAAAGTCCGTCTTTCTCCGGCGGATGAAACCGCGCCCGCCGGAGAAAACTGACCTTGAAATCCTGCCGGAATCGCGTTATACTAGGGAACGATTTAATACATCTTAAGGAGTAAATGTATGGCAAGACTGTTCGGAACCGACGGTGTGCGCGGCATCGCCAACACGGAACTCACCTGCGATCTGGCCTTCCGGCTGGGACAGGCCAGCGCTTATGTATTGGCCAGCGACGTTCACCGGCCGACGATTCTGGTAGGCCGGGATACCCGCATCAGCGGGGAAATGCTGGAAAGCGCGCTGGTGGCGGGCATTTGCAGCGTAGGCGCGCGGGCGGTGCTGGTGGAAGTGCTGCCGACCCCGGCCATCGCCTATCTGACCCGTTTCTACGAGGCGGACGCAGGCGCGGTCATCAGCGCCAGCCA
>CAKUCE010000308.1 GCA_934643535.1 uncultured Clostridia bacterium
GCCGGCCATCCACGTCGCTGTGTTCGTCGATCACCAAAAGCATCTGCTTGAAATGCAGGCGGAAATTCGTGTGCTGCATATACGCGCTCAAAAGCTGTCGCACGGTGTCCGTCAGCCAAGTCGCGGGCATATACCGGCAGTGCGGCAGGAGCGTATCGAGCTGCATGTGTACCCAGCCTGCACCTGCGATCTCGATGTGCCCGGACGGAAGCTGGAACTCCAGCCCGTCGCGCCGTCCGTACCCGCCGACGCCCGGCATCTGCGTCTCGCAGAGGGCGCGCAGATAGAGCGTCGCGGCTTCAAAGAAATACGCGGTTTCCTCCAGCGTGAGCTGCAATTTTTCGCGGCTCATTTTGCCGCCGTCCGCAAGCGCTGTCAGCGTATTGGCTTTCTGCGAGGCTTTGGTAATGACGGATTGGATCTTTTTTGTTTCTGCTGCAAATCGTTCTTCGTTCATACTTCTTGTTCCTTTCTCTTTAACAAATCTGTTGGCGATGTGGTAATCGCGTCATATTCTTTCTGCGTTGCGTAGAACGCAATCGGCACATGATTATACCCGATGCACAGAAGTCCCTCGCCGCGGCGGAATCTGGTGATCTGACGGACTTCTTCTTCAGATAGATTGAGCACATTTTGGATCAGCCGCGCCTCCTGTTCCTCCATCTGCATGACAATCTTGATGCGGCTGGAATCCAGAATGCCTTTGCCATATTTGCCGTTGTCCAGCGAAAACAGATCCTGCATACCCTGCGTGGACGTGATCGCGATACCGCCGAGGCCGCGGATGGTCTTGACCATTTCCTGAATGTACCCAGCCGCCAGTGGGTTGGAGTTTGCACCGACCAGTGACCATAGCTCGTCTGAGATCAGTGCCGAGAGCTGTCCGCCAGCGCCAGAGATGAGGTCATTTGCAATGTCCGTCGCCCAGAAGATGCCGGGCAGAAGCAGATCGTCGGGCATACCTGACGTGTCAATGACGATATATTTGTTGTCGAGGTCAATTTCATTCCGGCTGCCCATCGCAGAGGCTGAGCCGGTCACATAGCGAGCTAAAACGACGGCAAGATGCTTCGTGTCTGCGCTGCTTTGCAGCACGTCGTACCAGTCCGCCAGAATGGGCATTCTGCGAAAACTCCCGTCCTCGTTCAGAACGGAAGCATTGTCAAACGTGATGCCATAGCGCCGGTAACACTCGACCAGCGACGTGTCCAGATAGTTCCGGTCTTCGTCGCTGAGATCGCGCTTTTGCAGGCTGTACCAGATGATAAGCCGCGAAATTTTATCTGCCAGCACGGAATCGTCGCGGGAAGCAAGCCCCTTGAGACCCGCATAGGTGTCGAGCGATTTTCTGCGGATGGCCATGATATTCGGGCAGTCCGGTGAGGACGGGGACATCCGCAGATACAGACCGCCGAGCTGTTCGCAGCGCGGACGAAACTCATGACCCTTCTTCGGGATAATGTAAATGACACGCTTGCCCTGCTGCCGTAAGCGGCCGCCGACGCATTGGAGCGTGAACGTCTTACCTGCACCGGACGAGCCGCCGATCCAGATGTTTCCGTTGGTGTATTTGTAGTCGTCATAGGGGTTCAGAAAGACCGGCGAACGGTTGTACATGTTGAGGCCGAGGAAGATGCCGTTGCGGTCAGACAGTTCATAGGACGCAAACGGGAACGCTGCCGCCACGCCGCTGGTAAGCGCATTGCGGCGCGACTTGCGTTCAATGTCCGGGTCAAGATAGAGGATGGGGAGCATGGACAAAAACGCCTGCTCCTGCTTGTACTCGCAGCGGCGGGCGATCATGTCCACGGAGACACACAGCTTTTCAACTGCCGTGACGCGATGCTCCAGCGTTTCAGGATCACCGGCTGTGACCTCAATGAGCGTGTGCATATAATAAAAATCCTCGCCCTGCCGGTTCATTACGTCCTTTAGGTACATCCCGGAAGATATGGCGCTGTCCAGCTCCTCAAAGTCCTGCCGGGTGTCCGCAACGTCGCGCATCCGGCTGCGGTTCATCATGGTCTGCTGCGAGATCTTTGCGAGGATCTTTTCCTTGGATTGCTTGTCAAAGTGGAACGAAATGCTGACGCCCTCGCCGGCCTCGACCAGCGGAGCCAGCCAGCTTGCGCCGACGGTCGTGGAATACCCGTAGCCCGTGATGTAAAGATAGGCATGAAAAATGCCGTCCACTACAATGTAGTCCCGGCTTTTGGTGTCCACGCTCGTGGGCGAGAGAATGTCCAGAATCGTCGTTGAGCCTGCTTCCAGCTCGCTCAGGTCCGGCGTTTCCTCGCCGAACAGCAGACGCTTGAGAAACGGCTGCTTCTTCGGCTGTTCCTCGATGGGTGGCTCTGTCTCTGGCGGCAAGCCGGGCGGCGGGGCGGTTTTGTTCTTGCGGTTCTTTTTCAAGTGATGCAACCTCCTTGAAATTATTAGGATTTTGGATATAATAGAATCAGAAAGGGGGCGTCTGTATGAGTACATTATCCTTCAAAGCGTTTTGCATTGAATACTATGCCGCGCACATCGGGCGGCCCAGCAACGAGGTTTACGCACTATTTGAACAAACGGGACTTCTGAAACTGCTCGACGAAGATTATGAAGATTTGCACGGCATGGGCATGGAATACCTGATGCAGTTCTTCGACCGATATCTGGAGGGCGCGGCATGATTTTGTATCACGGAAGCACACTGGAAGTGCAGCAGCCGCGCATTCTCAAATCCGAAATCGGCCGTGATTTTGGCTTTGCGTTCTATACCACGGATATTCAGGCGCAGGCTGAACGTTGGGCCAGACGCCGCGCTATGATCGAAAGCCGCCGTACAAAAACGAAGGTTCAGGCTATTGTCAGCGTCTACGAATGGGATGAAAATGCTGCAAAGCAACTTCAGTTTTTGAAGTTTGACGGTGCGAGCTTGGAATGGCTGGATTTGGTCGTTATCTGCCGTAGCCAGATAGACTATTCTCACGGCTATGACATTGTCGAGGGCAAAATTGCAAATGACAACGTCGGCGAAACGGTTTCTTACGTTATGCAGGGGATCATGCGCAAAGAGGATGCAATTGAGCGGCTGCGGTTTGAAAAAATCAATAATCAAATCGCATTCTGTACGGAAACTGCCTTGCGCACACTTTATTTTCAGAACAGCTATATTTGCGGGAGTGTGAATCCATGAATCACAGCACAACACGCGCAATGATTCTGCCGGAGATTATCCAGAAAATTATGGCGCAC
>CAKUCE010000309.1 GCA_934643535.1 uncultured Clostridia bacterium
ACGTCGCACTCGTCCATGCTTTCCGTGCTGCCCTTGATGGCTTCCAAAAACGCGCCGCGGGCATTCCAGATGCTTTCCTTGCGCTCATCGGTGTCCGCCAGCAGTACGTCTACCGCGCCCAGCTTCAGGGCCAGATCGGTCAGGGCGTCGATGGAGGGCCGCAGCGCGTCATAGCTGGCTCCGTCCAGCCGCACCAGCAGATACGCGTCGGCACTGGTGTCGGGGAACTGCTTGCCCAGATAGTTTTCCGCGCAGGCGATGACCTCCCGCTCCATAAACTCCACGGCGGTCGGTTCGCAGCCGCAGCGCAGCACCTCGGGCACCGCCTCGATGCATGCGTCCAGATCGGCGAAGGGGATCAGCAGGGATACGTTCGTTTTGGGTTCCGGCACCAGTTTGACGGTCAGCCTGGTCAGGAAGCCCAGCGTGCCCTCGCTGCCCACCATCAGGTCGATCAGGCTGTAGCCGCTGGACGTTTTCACGTTCTTGCCGCCCAGATGGAGAACGTCGCCGTTGGCCAGCACCACTTCCATGCCCAGCACATAGTCCCGGGTCACGCCGTAGCGCACGGCGCGCATGCCGCCCGCGTTGGTCATGGCATTGCCGCCCATGGTAGCGGTTTTTTCGCCGGGGTCCGGCGGATAGAACAGTCCCGTGCCCTCCAGACTCTTGGGAAACTCCATCAGCAGCACGCCCGGCTCCACGGTGGCGGTCATGTTCTTCGCGTCCACTTCCAGCACTTTTTTCATTTTTTCGGTGGAAAGGACGATACCGCCGTCCTTTGGCACGCAGCCTCCGCACAGGCCGGTGCCGGAGCCGCGGGGCGTAACGGCGATGTTGCGCTCGTTGCAGTATTTCAGCACGGCGCTGATCTCTTCAGTTTTCAAAGCCTGCAGCACCGCTTCGGGGCGGTAGCTGCCGTAGATGGTCATTTCATCGTGATCGTAATCCGGGGAAATGCTCTCGCCGGAAAACACACGGCCCGGCATGACCGATTCAAAGAAAGCAAGATCGTTCGAATCCACGGTTTTGAACGGCTTCATGCTCTTTCCTCCTTCAGCTTCTGGATCATCTGAGGCACGATCTGGTACAGATCGCCCACCATGGCGATATGGGCCGCGTTGAAGATGGGGGCCTCCGGGTCCGTATTGATGGCGATGATATGCTCGCTCTGATTCATGCAGGCGGCAAACTGGATCGCGCCGCTGACGCCGCAGGTAATGATGAGCTTGGGCCGCACGGTGCGTCCGGACAGGCCGATCTGGCGGGCGTTGGGCGCCCAGCCTTTTTCCACCAGCGGACGGGAAACGGCCCAGTCGCCGCCCAGCAGTGCGGCCAGCTCCTTCACCATGTCCAGATCGGTTTCCTTCTGCAGACCCCGACCGCCCACCACCAGGATCTCCGCGTCGGAGATGGTCTTCCCGGCGGGCACCGGCACCGTCTTCACGTGGGTGACTTTCGACTCCCCTACCGCCTTGGGAATGCGGCGCATGATGACCGCGCCCTCCGCCGTTTCCTGGCGGGCGGGCTGATCCATCACCTTATAACGCACGGTGGCAAACTGGGGCCGGGTATTGGTAGTGATGATCTGTGCCATGATGTTGCCGCCGAAGGCCGGGCGAATCTGCACCAGATCGGTATTTTCCCGCAGCTCCAGTTTGGTGCAGTCGGCAGTCAGACCTGTATGGAACCGGGTGGACAGCCGGGGCGCAAGGCTGCGGCCCAGAGAGGTCGCGCCCACCAGCACCACGCTGGGCTTTGCGTGCTTAATGTAGTCCTCCACGCAGGAGGCATAAGCGTCGGCCCGGAAATAGCCCAGCGCCGGGTCGTCGTATACGGCGATCTCGCTGACGCCGTAGTGTCGCAGTTCCTCAGCAAAAGCGCTGACGCCGTCGCCTACCAGCACCGTCCTGACCTTGAAGCCCAGCGGAGCGGCCAGTTCCCGGGCCTTGCCGATCAGCTCCAGGCTGACGGGATGCAGCCGCCCGCCGCTGACCTCGGAAAACACGAGGATGTCGTTCCACTGGGACTTATCTACGCTCTCCACCTTGGTTTCCAGCTTGAGGATCGCCTTCTCCGGGCAGTTTTTCACGCAGATGCCACAGACCTTGCAGGCGGCGTTCAGCTCGGGCCGGCCTTCCTTCATGTCGATCGCGCCAAAGGGACAGTTTTCCACGCAGAGGCCGCAGCCCGTACACTTGCGCTCCAAAAATGCAATCTGTGCCATTTGTGCGTTCCTCCCTTAAATAAACTTCCACTTGCGCAGGGTATCGTGCAGTTTTTCCGCCAGATCGCCCTCCGTCCACGTTTCCCGCTCCACGTCGTTCTGGGGCGGGAAGATGCGCTCCACCTGCGTGGGACTGCCGGACAGGCCGTAATGGCTGGGGTCGGTATCCAGGAAGGTGTCCAGCCCCTGAATATGGATGGGCTTTTCCCGAATCTCCCGTTCCACCTTCAGCGAGGGCAGGCGGGGCATGAAAATATCCTGTTCTACCGTCACAAGGCATGGGAAGGGCATATGGACGGTCTCGATCACGTCCTGCAGCTGCTGCTCCACGTCGATGCCGTCGCCCGATACGTCGATCCTGCTGACCCATGCCGCGTGAGGGATCCCCATATGCTCGGCAATGGCCGGGCCCACCTGCGCGGTGTCGCCGTCGGTGGTCTGCTTGCCGCAGAGGATCAGGTCAAAATCCCCCACGCTCTGAATGGCCTGGGACAGGGTGTAGCTGGTAGCCAGCACATCCGCGCCGCCCAGCCTCCGGTCGGAAAACACGTATCCGTCGTCCGCGCCCATCATATAGGCTTCCCGGATGATGGCCTGCGCCTGCGGCGGGCCCATGGTGCCCACGGTCACGGTGCCGCCGTGCAGGGCTTTGAGCCGAAGCGCCGTTTCCAGCGCATAAAGATCGTAGGGGTTCATCTTGCTCTGGATGCCGCTGCGCTTGAGTACGCCCGTCTTTTCATCCACCTGAACCTTGTTGGTGGACGGCACCTGCTTGATGCATACGAAGATGTCCATTGTTTTCCTTCTTTCGCGCCATGTCCTCCTTTGGGAGCCGATCCGGCTGGAATCTCCTCGGACGGTGCATAGCGGTTATGTATTTATTGATATAGCAGTTCGATTTTGAAGATTCATTGTCCTTCTCGTTTTCCATAAAAAGCAAAATTTTGTCGCATTTGTATGAATTTGTACCATTTGATTATTGCAAAGAGACAGAAT
>CAKUCE010000310.1 GCA_934643535.1 uncultured Clostridia bacterium
CCAAGACCTTCGACAGTGATCTGGGCGTCGACGGCGTGATCCTGACCAAGCTGGACGGCGATACCCGGGGCGGCGCGGCCCTGTCCATCAAGGCCGTCACCGGCAAGCCCATCAAGTTCTCCGGCACGGGCGAAAAGCTCTCCGACATCGAGCCCTTCTACCCCGACCGCATGGCCAGCCGCATTCTGGGCATGGGCGACATGATGACCCTTATCGAAAAGGCGCAGGAGGCCTTCGATGAAAAGGAAGCCGAGAAGCTGGTCAAGCGCGGCCCGCAGGAGCTGACGCTGGAGGATTTTCTCAGCCAGATGCAGCAGATGAAAAAGATGGGCGGCCTTCAGTCCATGCTGAGTATGCTGCCCGGCGCCAGCAAGCTGCAGGACGTGGAGATCGACGAAAACGCCCTGAAAAAGCCGGAGGCCATCATTCGCAGCATGACCCCCCGGGAACGCCGGAACCCCGGCATTCTCAACGCCAGCCGCCGCAAGCGCATCGCGGCGGGCAGCGGCACCACCGTGCAGGACGTAAACGCCCTCATTCGTCAGTTCGATCAGGCCAAGGACATGATGAAGAAAATGATGGGCAATAAAATGATGCGCAAGGGAAAGCGCCGCTTCCCCTTCTGATCCCCTTCCCCGCTGAACACCGCCCGGAATACTCCACAGGCGATTCAGATACAATTCCCTTCCCAATCAGAATACTAGGAGGAACAGAATTATGGTTAAGATGCGTTTGAAGAGAATGGGCATGAAGAAAAAGCCTTTCTACCGTGTGGTCGTGGCTGACGAGCGCAGCCCCCGCGATGGCCGTTTCATCGAGGAGATCGGCTACTATGATCCCATGACCGAGCCCGCCGCCACCATCAAGATCGACGCCGAGAAGGCCCAGAAGTGGCTCAAGAGCGGCGCTCAGCCCACCGATACCGTCCGCGTTCTGCTCAAGAAGAGCGGCATCATCGAGGGCTAAGCCTCATGAAAGAGCTCGTCGAATACGTCGCGCGGTCGCTGGTGGACAACAAGGACGCCGTGACCGTTGAGGAAACCGTCGGGCCGGAAGCGACGATTTTGGAGCTTCACGTAGCGCCCGAGGATATGGGCAAGGTCATCGGCAAGCAGGGCCGCATCGCCAAGGCCATCCGGTCTGTGGTTCGCGCCGCTACCGCCAAGGACGCCAAGCCTGTCTTTGTGGAAATTCAATAACCCATCGCGCACCGGTCTCCCGAAAGGCTGCCGGTGCGCGCTTTCTAAGGAGAACGTTTTTATGAAGCAAACGCATCTGCTGGTGGGCGAGATCGTCCGGCCCCAGGGCATCCGGGGCGAGGTCAAGCTCCGCCATTTCACCGACGACCCTTACCGCTTTGAGGATCTGGAAACCATACTGCGAAAAACCGGGAACGGTTTCGAGCCGCTGGCGATCGAAGCATGCCGGGTGCAGGGCGACGATGTATACCTGAAGCTGGAGGGTTTCAATGACCGTAACGCCGCCGAAACCCTGCGTGGTTCCATGCTGTACGTAGACCGGGAGCATGCGGCCGAGCTTGAGGAGAATCAGTTCTTCATTGCCGACCTGCTGGGTGCGGAAGCCGTCGATACCAAGGGGGGCGAGATCGGCACCCTGAAGGACGTGCTGACCCCCGGCGGCACCGACATTTTTGTTTTCGATACCCCTGCGGGCGAGGTCATGGTGCCCATCATCGAGAAGGTGGTGGTCTCGCTGGACGTGGAAGCGGGACGCATCGTGCTGAACGAAGAAACCCTGAACGAGGTGGCGGTGTATGAGGATCGCAATTCTGACCATCTTTCCTGAAATGTTTGAAAGCGTGCTGAATTCCAGCATTCTGGGCCGGGCGCGCAAGGAAAAGCTGGTGGAGATCGAGCCGGTGGATATCCGACCTTTCAGCGATCGCAAGCATAAAAATACCGACGATTACCCCTTCGGCGGCGGCGCGGGCATGGTAATGCTGGCCCAGCCCATCTGCGACGCGGTGCGCCATCTGCGCAGTCAGGGCTATACAGGCAAATGCATCTATCTGAGCCCCCGGGGCAGGACCTTCACCCAGCAGAAGGTGGTGGAGCTGGCGCAGGAGGAAAATTTCATCCTTCTGTGCGGCCATTACGAGGGCGTGGATCAGCGGGCCATCGATGCGGTGGTGGATGAAGAGCTTTCTCTGGGGGATTTCGTCCTGACCGGCGGCGAACTGGCCGCCATGGCCGTGTGCGACGCAGTGGCCCGGTATGTGCCCGGCGTGCTGGGCAGCAGCGACAGCACCGAGGAAGAGAGCTTCACCGGCGGCCTGCTGGAATATCCTCAATACACCCGTCCCCGGGAGTTTGAGGGGATCGAAGCCCCCGAAGTGCTGCTGAACGGCGATCACGCCAAAATTCGCGCATGGCGGCGGCAGCAGGCCCTGCTGGTGACGGCTAAAATGCGCCCCGATCTGTTTGAAACAGCCCCTATGACCGAAAAAGAACGGCAGGAGACCCTGCTTTTGCTCCAAAAGCTCCAAAAGGAGG
The DNA here is from genome assembly GCA_934643535.1 of uncultured Clostridia bacterium. Lineage (GTDB taxonomy): Bacteria > Bacillota > Clostridia > Christensenellales > Aristaeellaceae > Limiplasma. The sequence continues at coordinate 2,514 of CAKUCE010000310.1, forward strand.
GTGAGAGCCATGCTGCTCCGTAAGCTGGTGGCGGCCCTTTGCCCGCTGCTTCTGTGCATCGTGCTGTGCCTTTTGTACCGCTGGCTGGACGGCATTCTGGCCGCAGGACTGTTCTGGTCTTTCCTGCTCAAGGGCCTGCTGCTGGGCGTAGCGCTGGCGCTGATCATTCCATTGGCCGGTCTGCGCTGCCATTCCAAAGGATTGCAGCCATGGCTTTACGTGGGTGCAGGCTTGCTGGCCGTGACCTTATGCTATCAATATCTGGAAACGACCAATATAGTCCACTCTCAACTGCTTTTATCTCTTTTTACCCTGAACGGTCAGGTTATTCTTGTGGAAAGCGCCGCCGCCGGATTCATGACGATAACGGCGATGATGGTCAAACGCTGAGCCTGCCATATGGATTAAAAAACGCTCTCCGAATTCCCTTCTCACTTCGAAAAGGGAGTTCGGTTTTTCTTTTGGGAGACGTTATATAAAAAGCTGCGGATGAATACTGACCTTATTCAAATTTTTCTGAATCGACACCTAGACTCAAACCAGCGATAGGAGGCTCTGATACTGCTGGACGCGGCGCTGATGCGGATCTCCCCATGGGTTTCGTTGCATAATCAAAACCACCGGCTAAGCCGGTGGTATGCACCATGCCTTCAAGGCAATAATACCTGCCGCGCCTAAAGGC
>CAKUCE010000311.1 GCA_934643535.1 uncultured Clostridia bacterium
CCCTGTTTGAGCCAGCCGCCCACCATGCCGCCCTTGTCCTTGGCCCGGTCGCGCTCGGCCTTGGACAGCTTCGGATATTCCTCCACCGTTTCCGGGGTGCGAATCGTATTTTTCAGCCGCTCGCACAGCGCGTCGAAGGTGATGGTTTTATTCGACCAGACCTTGGCAAAGCAGCTGCTGCCGTAGGCAATCTTCAGTTCTCGCATGATGCCTGTACCTCCTGACAGTCCTTTGTGAAATAGCGGATGGTTTTATTCCGGCTTTCGGCCTTGCGGATTTCCGAGGCCATGCCCTGCGAAATTGTCTCGCCGAACACCCAGACCTCGTTGCACTTGGTCAGCAGCAACCGGCTCATGAACAGTGCCTGCTGCCGCTGCGTCGGATCTGTGTCATCCATGAACTGCGTGAACAGCAAGTGGGTAGCGATGGGCACACAGTTTTTCTGCACCGCAAACCGGCAGTACGCCTGTGCCCGCCTGACGTTCTGCTTTACGTCGCCCGCGTAAGGGGAGCAGATATACACAATGGGCCGGTAGACGGCGAAATTGGCACGCAGCTGCTTTATTGCCTGCTTTGTCTGTTTCTGTTCTTGGTCAATATTCCGAAATGCGCCGTAGGCGGTTAAGTCTTGATACCCCTCGGCGTTGTATTTTGAAAATCGCATGTGCGCCTCCTTAATCCTTCTTGTAGAATGCACACTCGTAGCCGTCTGCCCGGAGTACCAAGCCCTTGGCCCATGGCGGCGTTCGGCCCATCTGTTCGCAAACAGCATCCAGAGACACTCGTGGATCGGCTTCGAGAATGATTTCGTCATGAACATGCGCCACAATATCGCAGCAGCGCAGGGTGTGCATAGCGTAGCAAAGCAGGTCGCGGCTGATGCCCTGCACAATGTTCTCCACGAACTTGGGGCCGTAGGACTCGATGCGCTCCCACTTCTTCGTCACGCCCATATAGGTCACAGCCGGGGAGCCGAACTGGTTCTCGCCGATCCGGGGGTTGGCATAGCACAAATCTCTGCCAGAAGGCAGATGGATGAACAGCATCCCGGACTGTACATGAAAACGGATGCCATGGGCGTAGGTGGAGGTCTTATCACGAACCGCCGTCATAACCGCTTCGTCCACGTCCCACCACAGCCGGGTGATGTGCGGGTTGGCGCTGCGCCACTGTCTGACCAGTGTGGGAAGCTCTTCTTCGGTAAGGCCCATTTCCAGTGCGCCCATGGCCTTCAGCGCACCCACCGATCCGCCATAGCCGAGGGCCAGCTCGGCAATCTTGCCTTTTTGACGGAGGTGCCCATTGACACCGTGCTTTTCCACCGGCACGCCGAACATCTGGCTGGCGGAGGCACAGTAAATATCGCCGCCGCGCTCAAATACGTCCATGCGCCACTGCTCACCGGCCAGCCATGCGATCACGCGGGCTTCCACCGCGCTGAAGTCGCTGACGATGAGCTTTTTGCCTGCGCTGGGAACGAAGGCGGTGCGAATCAGCTCGGACAGCACGTCCGGCACAGAACCGTACCGTCTTTGAATGGTATCGTAATCGCCGTACCGCACACGTTCTCTGGCTTCAGCCAGCTCCTCCATGTGGTTCTGGGGCAGGTTCTGCAGCTGCACATTGCGTCCAGCCCAGCGCCCGGATCGGTTGGCTCCATAGAACTGGAACGCGCCGCGCACACGCCCGTCCGCACAGGCAGCGTTGCGCATGGCGATATACTTTTTCACACTGGATTTGGCCAGCTGCTGCCGCAAAATGAGCACATCTCGCAGCTCCTCCGGACAATCTTTGAGCAGCACCGCCACCTGCTTCTTGCCGAGGCTTTCGGTGAGCACATCATGCTCGGCCAGCCACTTCTTCATCTGCTGCACAGAATTGGAGTTTTCGAGACAGGTCAGCTTCTGCATCTGCTCCGTCAGCTCGGCGCGGGAGCGCATGTCCATCTGAATGGCACTTTCCACCAGCTGCCGGTCGATGGCGATGCCCCGGTCGTTGATTGCCTGATCCTGATGGTACTGCTCCCACACGTCCTCCGGCACGGGATACCGGCGCAGGCGCTTTTGAATGCCCATCTCCGTTTCCACGTCCCGCAGGTTATATGCTTTGAACAGCGTCCATTTCTCCGGCGCGTCCTGTGGCAGATTACGGGTGCGACCGCCGTTTGCTTTGGTAGCGGCACAGGGCTGGCAGAAGTAGCGGATCAGCTCCTTGCCTTCGCTCAGCTTCTGCTTATCCAGCGAAAGTGCCGCGCCAACGCCCATCAGGGACAGAGGCAGGCCGAGGTATGCCGACCAGATCATGGTGCAGCGCCACTGTGCCGGGTCAAGGAACTCGTCGTTCGGCAGACCCAGATACCGGGACAGGCACACGCGCTCAAAGTTGGCGTTGAATGCCCACTTGGTAACACGCTCATTCGTAAGCGCCGCGAGGATTTTCTCTGGGATACGCTCGCCGCTGGCCAGATCGACCACCTGCACGGGGCCGTCGTCCACCGAATAACCAAGCAGCAGAATCTCAAAATCCGGCGCTTCGCTGTAGCGATAGACCGAGGATTTATTCAGGTCAACGCTGGAATAGGTTTCTATATCAAGGCTGATATGTTTCAATGAGGTTCACCTCCATAGAGAAAGGACGGCGGGAATACCGCCATGGGAAACCCGCCGCCTCGGTCGTGTGTCAGCTGAGGAAATCCTCATCGTCGTCCACCGGCTCAAACTCCTCGCTGGCCTTGGCTCTGCCGCCGAGGGAATCGCCGTCCTTGAGCTTCTGAATGTTCCCCAGCCCGGCAGCGACGCCACGATTGCCGTTGGAGTTATAGCCGTAGAAGGTGACGGTGATCCTGCCGTAGCAGCCGGAGTACACCTCGGTCTGGTCAAGAATGAGCTGCACCTGCTTGTCCACCACCTGCGGCTTCTCGCGGCTGTTGGCGTTCAGGAAATAACAGCCTGCATACGCCTCGTCCTCCGGTCGGTCAATATCGCCGTCCCGCAGGGGCAGCTTCAGGTTCGGGGGCACCTTGCCGCCCCACTTGGGCAGAGATTCCTGCTTAGCCACCTCGATAGCCGCCTTGATGGCGTTGACCGTTTTGGTGTCGGACTTCGGGATAACGGCGCTGACGCTGTACTTCGGTTCGCTGCCGTTGACGCTGTCCGGCTCCCAGCAGTGCAGGAAGGAAAAGCGGCAGGGGA
>CAKUCE010000312.1 GCA_934643535.1 uncultured Clostridia bacterium
CAGCGGGCCACCGGGCTGGGGCTGTACCTGTGCCGGGAGGCGCTCGACCGGCTGGGCCATTCCATCCGGCTGGAGAGCGTTCCCGGGCAGGGAACCACGGCGCTTGTAGGTCTTGACCGGGACGAACGGGAGTATGAATAAAACGGCAGGCTTGCAACCTTACAAAACTGTAAGGTTGCAAGCCTGAATTGTAAGCCGGCGCCATGGATGAGCCGCTTTATCCTCTGCTATACTGGCGGAGCGCTTGGCGCAAAGGAGGTTTTTTGCAATGTCCATACTCAAGGTCGAGCATTTGAAAAAGGTCTACACCACCCGTTTCGGCGGCCAGCAGGTGCAGGCGCTCCGGGACGTGAATTTTTCCGTCGAGGAGGGCGAATTTATCGCCATCATGGGCGAAAGCGGCAGCGGCAAAACCACGCTGCTCAACATTCTGGCGGCGCTGGACAAGCCCACCGAGGGCCATGTTTTTCTGGGCAACCGGGAGCTTTCCGCCGTCAGTGAGAAGGAAATTTCCGCTTTCCGCCGGGATCATCTGGGCTTTGTCTTTCAGGATTTCAACCTGCTGGACACCTTTTCCCTGCGGGACAACATCCTGCTGCCGCTGGTGCTGGCGGGCACGCCCTACCGGGAAATGGAGCAGCGTCTGAAGCCGCTGGCGGACAAGCTGGGCATTACTTCGCTTCTGTCCAAATTTCCCTATGAGGTTTCCGGCGGCCAGAAGCAGCGGGCGGCCGTGGCCCGTGCCCTGATCACCGAGCCCCAGCTGCTGTTGGCGGACGAGCCCACCGGCGCGCTGGACAGCAAGGCCACCGACGGCCTGCTGCGGCTGTTCAACGGCATCAACGAAAGCGGGCAGACGCTCCTGATGGTCACCCACTCCGTCAAGGCGGCCAGCCATGCCGGGCGGGTGCTGTTCATCAAGGACGGCGAGGTCTTCCATCAGCTCTACCGGGGCGAAGGCACCGATCAGGACTTCTATCAGCGCATCACCGACACCCTCAATCTTCTCATGACGGGCGGTGGGTCCCGTGCGTAAGGGCTTTTACTGGAAGCTGGCGGCGGGCAACATCCGCAAAAATCGGAAGATCTACTACCCCTATCTGCTCACCGCCGTCCTGACCGCCATGATGCTGTATGTGATCTCTTCGCTTTCGTCCAATCAAAGTCTTGGCTCCGGCAATCTTTTGATAACTTTGCAGCTGGGCAAGCTGGTCACGACCCTCTTTGCGGTGATCTTTCTTTTCTACACCAACAGTTTCCTGATGAAACGGCGCAAGAAGGAATTCGGCCTGCTGAACATTCTGGGCATGGGCAAGAAGCACATTGCGCTGGTGATCTTCTGCGAAACGCTGATTTTGCTGCTGGTCAGTCTGGTGTTGGGGATCGGGCTGGGCATTCTGTTCGACAAGCTGATGTTCCTGCTGCTGATGAAGCTGCTGGGGGCTGCCGTATCAGGCCTTTCCTTCCAGATTCTTCCCGGCGTGGTAGCCAGCACGGCGCTGATCATCAGCGTGATCTTCCTGCTGATCCTGCTCAACTCCATCCGCCAGATCCATCTTTCCAACCCCATCGAGCTGCTGCGGGGCGGTGAGGTCGGCGAACGGGAGCCTCGGGCCAACTGGCTGCTGGCCGTGCTGGGGCTGCTCTTTCTGGGCGCGGGCTACTACATCAGCATTGCCGTAACGGACGCGGTCACTTCCATGCTGCTTTTCTTTGTAGCGGTGATCTGCGTCATTCTCGGCACGTACCTGCTGTTCACGGCGGGAAGCGTCACCCTGCTGAAGCTGCTGCGGAAGAACAGGCGCTTCTACTATGGCAAGCCCGCCCATTTCATCAACGTGTCCGGCATGATCTACCGCATGAAGCAGAACGCGGTGGGGCTGGCCAACGTGGCCATTCTTTCCACCATGGTGCTGGTGATGATCTTCTCGACCTTCTCCCTGTGGTTCGGCATAGACGACACGCTTCGTTCTCACTGCCCCACTCAGATGATTTTTGAGATCAGCACGCCGATACCCCGGGAGACGATCCTGAGCCGGATGGAGCAGGCCGTGCAGGAAGAGAACGAGGTTCTTGCCGAGGAGATGGACTATTATTCCATCACCTTTGCCGGCTACAAGCGGGGCAACGTCTATCTGACTGACCCGGAAGCGGAGAATCTGAGTGAGCTGGCCACGGACGGCCTGTCCATGCTGCGGTTAATGGACGCGGAGGATTTTGCCCGGCTTACCGGCGAGAAGGCCAAACTGGCCGAGGATGAGCTTTGGCTGGTAGACGGCTCCGTCCCTCACGCACAGGACGATCTGTACCTGTTTGACCGCCATTACCGCATCGTGCGGCGCTTTGCCGCCGAGGACGTGGTCATTCCTTCGGATTCGCTCTACGTCTACCCGGTGCGCTGGCTGATCGTAAAGGATCAGGCCGTATTGGATCAGATCATCCAGGCACAGACAGCCGCCTACGGCCGTCATGCTTCTATTCCTGTGCAGTGCCTGTTCATCAACCTGACCACCAACGACAGTGACGCCATTCTGCGCTGTTTCGATCATATTGAGAAGTCCCTAACCGATGTGGAAGGCTCCATCAGTTTCCGCCGGATCGAAAATCAGGTCAATCTTCGACAGGAGCTGTCCGAGCTTTACGGCGGGCTGCTGTTCGTGGGTCTGTTCCTCGGCTCGCTGTTCATCATGGCGATGATCCTGATCATCTACTACAAGCAGATTTCCGAGGGCTATGAGGATCGGGAGCGCTTCCGCATCATGCGGCAGGTAGGGCTGAGCAAGGCTGAAATCCGCCGCTGCATTCATTCGCAGATTCTGATGGTGTTCTTCCTGCCGTTGGCAACGGCGCTGATCCACACCTGCTTTTCCTTCCCCAGCGTCACCCACATGTTTGCGGCCCTGAGCATGCAGAACATTCCTCTCATGCTGCGCTGCATGGGCATCAGCTTTCTGGTTTTCACCCTGCTTTACGCACTGGTCTACCTGCTCACAGCCCGTGAATACGAAAAAATCGTGGCTTAAGTTTTTTCCTGCGGGGTTCCGTTCAAACGGAGCCCCGTCATTTCGTTTTTTCCCAAAAGCATCCCGAAAATGAAAAGTATGTCAAAACATTTCGAAAAGTGCTTGACAAACCATTCCGCTCTGAGTATACTAATCATGTTGCGCTTGGAGAGTTGG
>CAKUCE010000313.1 GCA_934643535.1 uncultured Clostridia bacterium
TATGGGTTTCCCGCCAGCTTCGGTGCCCGAAGGTTTCCAAAGGGCGAGCGGAAAGCCCTTTGGTGCGCCCGCAGGCGCATACCCCTTGCCCCCGGCGGGGAATGACGCACCGACTTCGACGCGGAATGGGACTTGCCGTCTTATGGGTTTCCCGCCAAACTTTGGTGCCCGAAGGTTTCCAAAGGGCGAGCGGAAAGCCCTTTGGTGCGCCTGCAGGCGCATGCCCCCTTACCCCGGATGGAGAATGACGCGCCGACTACGGCGCGGGAGAAGGGCTTGCAGCCCTAAGGGGCGTTCACACTTTTCTTTCGGTGGCGAAAGAAAAGTGTACAAAAGAAAGCCAGCGGCACGGCGACTCCGGGAAAAAGGCTTCTACTGCCCATTTTGCCGGCGGGGCTCGTTATGTCGCGCGCAACATGATTGGCCAGCTTTCACCTGCGATCCGGCGCGCTCCGAACTCGCCTTTTTCCGCCGTCAAAATGGGCGGGCCTTTTTCCCTCCGCTGCCTATCGCCGCCCTCGCCCCCGCGATTGGGTGCGCGCATACTTAAATTTTGTAGGTTGGAAAATCATCGTGTTTCTTATGTACCTTTGCAACGCGAAAAACAGAGGTCTTTATTTTTCCGTACCTGGTGTGAGCCATGCTCAAATAGCTACCGGGCTGGGTGCTTTGGCGCAGCTTGAGTTTTTTTGCAACGCAAAATGCCAGCGTGGGTTCAAATCCACGCTGGCATTTTTCAGCGAGCCATGAGGCCCGTCGCCGAATGGCGGTCTGTATTCGCCAACATACTGGAAATCGCACCAGACCCGCGAGCCGCGAGGCCCTCCGCCGAGCGGCGGTAACTCCGCAGCCAAGCGCATGTCTCCCTATGCCCCTGCGCGCCATCGGCGCGCAGTCCGGGGTGCAGGGGCACTGCCCCTGCTAGTCGTCGTTCATTTTGAGGACGGCGAGGAAGGCTTCGCTGGGGACTTCGACGGTGCCGAACTGGCGCATGCGCTTCTTGCCTTCCTTCTGTTTTTCCAGCAGCTTCTTCTTGCGCGTGATGTCGCCGCCGTAGCACTTGGCCAGAACGTCCTTGCGCATGGCGCGGACGGTCTCGCGGGCGATCACCTTGCCGCCGATAGCCGCCTGAATGGGAATTTCAAAGAGCTGCCGCGGGATCACGTCCTTCAGCTTTTCGGCAATGTTCCGACCGCGGGCATAGGCCTTGTCCCGGTGAACAATAATGGAGAATGCGTCGCAAATTTCACCGTTAAGAAGAATGTCCATCTTCACCAGATCGCTTTCCCGGTAGCCGTGCAGCTCGTAGTCAAAGCTGGCGTAACCGCGGCTGCGGCTCTTCACCTGATCGAAGAACTCGTAGATGATCTCGTTCAGGGGGATCTCGTAAATCAGCTTGACGCGCCCGCCTTCGTACTGCATGTCAATGAAGATGCCCCGTTTGTCCACGGCAATGTCCATCATCGCGCCCACGAACTCCTGCGGCGTGTAGATGGTAGCGGTAACGTAGGGCTCTTCCATATGCTCGATTTCACCGATCGGCGGCAGGTTGGAGGGATTGTCGATCTCCACCATGGAGCCATCGGTCTTGTATACATGGTAGATCACGCTGGGCGCAGTGGTGACCAGATCCAGATCAAATTCCCGCTCCAAACGTTGCTGGATGACCTCCATGTGCAAAAGGCCCAAAAATCCGCAGCGGAACCCGTAGCCCAAAGCCACGGACGTCTCCGGGTCGAAGGACAGGGACGCGTCGTTCATGCGCAGTTTTTCCAGCGCATCCTTCAGGTTGTCATAATCCGCGCCATCGGCAGGGTAAATACCGCAGAACACCATGGGCGTTACCTTGCGGTAGCCGGGCAGCGGAGCGTCCGCCGGACGGTTCGCGTCGGTGATGGTGTCGCCCACCCGGGTATCGGCCACATCCTTGATGGACGCGGCGATATAGCCCACATCTCCGGGGTACAGCTCGTCGCAGGGCTCGTAGCCCGGGTTGAAGGTGCCCACTTCCACGATGTCGAACTCGCTGCCAGTCTGCATCAGGCGCATGCGCATTCCCGGCTTCACCGTGCCCTCTTTCACCCGCACAAAGCAGATCGCACCGCGGTAGTTATCATAATAAGCATCGAAAATCAACGCCTGCAGGGGCGCTTCCGCATTGCCCTTGGGCGCGGGGATGTGCCTGACGATGGCTTCCAGCACATCGCCGCAGTTTTCGCCGGTTTTGGCGGAGATCAGCGGCGCGTCGGAGGTGTCCAGACCGATGACCTCTTCGATCTCGTGCTTGACCTCCTCGGGCTGGGCGCTGGGCAGGTCGATTTTATTGATGACCGGCACGGTCTCCAGATCATGCTCCAGCGCCATATACACGTTAGCCAGCGTCTGAGCCTCGATGCCCTGCGTCGCGTCCACCACCAGAAGCGCGCCCTCGCACGCCGCCAACGCCCGGCTGACCTCATAGCTGAAGTCCACGTGACCGGGGGTGTCGATCAGATTGAGGACGTAGGTTTCTCCGTCCTTGGCCCGATACTCCATGCGCACAGCCTTGGACTTGATGGTGATGCCGCGCTCCCGTTCCAGCTCCATGGAGTCCAGAATCTGCTCTGTCATCTGCCGCTTTTCAAACACGCCCGTCATCTCCAGCAGGCGATCCGCCAGCGTGCTTTTGCCGTGGTCAATATGGGCAATAATACAGAAATTGCGAATATGGGACAGCCGTTCCTCGTGGTGCAACTGTTGTTCCCTCCACCCAACTAAAATTCATCTCTTGTATCATACCTTCTTTCCTCCAAAAAATCAAGCAGGGCTAAAGCCCTGCACCCATCTCTGCGCGCTGTGCGCGCAGGGCGCTCGTGGGACATGCGGCCTGGCCGTTGAATTACCGCCGTGGCACGACGGGTGCCACGGCTCGCGGGTCTGGTACGATTTCCAGTCTGTTGGCGGATATAGACCGCCACTCGACGAAAGGTCTCGTGGCTCGCTACAAATGCCAGCATAGATTTGAACCCACGCTGGCATTTTGTGCTGCAAAAATACCCAAGCTGCATCGAAGCATCCCAACCTGCAAAATTTGAGTATGTATACACCCAACTGCGGGGGCGAGGGCGGCGATAGGCAGCGGAGGGAAAAAGGCCCGCCCATTTTGACGGCGGAAATAGGCGAGTTCGGA
>CAKUCE010000314.1 GCA_934643535.1 uncultured Clostridia bacterium
GTTTGCGAGACCACGCCATGTCAAGGGGGTCAAACAACCATCCTTTGCGGAGACACCCCGCCGTGACCCATTAGCTCAGCTGGCAGAGCACTTGACTTTTAATCAAGGTGTCCGGAGTTCGAATCTCCGATGGGTCACCATCTCCCCTGTCGAGGGCGTGGGTTGTTCCTGCGGGCGTGGCGGAATGGCAGACGCGCCAGACTTAGGATCTGGTGCCGAAAGGCGTAAGAGTTCGAGTCTCTTCGTCCGCACCACCCTTTCAAATGGAGCATGCGGTAGTAGCTCAGTGGTAGAGTGCCACCTTGCCAAGGTGGATGTCGCGGGTCCGAATCCCGTCTACCGCTCCATTTTTTTATCCGGGATGTTTCCATCCCCCATGCGGGTGTAGCTCAATGGTAGAGCCCCAGCCTTCCAAGCTGGTTACGTGGGTTCGATTCCCATCACCCGCTCCATATTTTGATTCCCTCCCGCCTGTCGGCGGGAGGGAATTCTGCGTTTCAGGCATTTGCCGCTTTCTCTGCCTTTTCCTGTTTTCGGCCCGGAATGTCTTTATCATTTTGTTCCCGAAGACGATTCCTTCTTCTCATCCAGAAGCACCACGCCCTGCGGAGGATTGCGGTCGATCGCCCCTACGATGCGGTGAGGCAGGTACGGCTCTTCCAGGCAGGCCACTTCTTCATCGGTCAGCGTCATGGCCAGCGCCCCGGCGGCATCATCCAGATACCGGGCCTTGGTCGCGCCCACGATGGGCGACGCAACGCCTTTCGCCCATTGCCATGCCAGCGCGATCTGCTGCATTTTCACCCCGTGCTTTTCCGCCAGCTCGTGTACGCGATCGACGATCTGCATGTCCTGCTCTTCCGTGCGGTCGTATTTCCCCATGGCCACACGGTCGGTTCTGCTGCGCAGCGTATCCGTATCCCAAGTGGGCCGGGCCAGATGCCCCGCCGCCAGCGGACTGTACGGCATCAGGCTCACGCCCATCTGACGGCAGATGGGGATCAATTCCCGTTCATCCTCGCGGTAGAGCAGGTTATAGTGATTTTCCATGGCTTCAAACCGTGCCCAGCCATGGTCGCGGGCACAGAGCTGCATATTGTAAAACTGATAGCCATACATGGCGGACGCGCCCAGCGCGCGCACCTTGCCCGCCCGTACCAGATCGTTCAGCGCTTCCATGGTTTCCTCAATGGGCGTTTCATAATCGAAGCGATGAATGATGTACAAATCGAGGTAATCCGTACCCAGCCGTCTCAGGCTGCCGTCGATTTCCCGATGAATGGCTTCCTTGGACAGACGGCCAGGATTGAAGTAAACCTTGGAGGCAATCACAGCTTTATCGCGGCTGACGTTCTTTTTCAGCGCTCTGCCCAGATATTCCTCGCTGGTTCCGGCAGAATAACCGTTGGCCGTATCAAAAAAGTTGATTCCGAGATCGAGCGCGTGCTTTACGACGCTTTCGGTGGCTGCTTCGTCCAACGTCCAGTCGTGCATGGTCCCGGCCTTGCCAAAGCTCATGCAGCCTACGCAGATCTTGGAAAGTTCTATGCCCGTCTTTCCCAATTTCGTGTATTCCATCGTGAGGCTCCTTTCATCCGCTTTTTCCCGTTTGAATCGTTTATTGCAGCAGCAGCCCGTCCACCCACCTCCGGACGGACGCAACGCTTTCCCGGCTGCTCAGACGCTTACCGGGCAGCCATCTGGTTTCCGGCGCACAGCACGCCTTCAGAATGCTCTCCGTCTTGCCCATTCCGCTGCCGCCGGAGGTGGCGAAGGGAACGACCGTCTTGCCCGCGAGATCGTAGCTTTCCAGAAAGGTCTCAATAATCCGCGGCGCCTGATACCACCAGATGGGAAAGCCGACGAATACAACGTCGTACTGCGCCATATCCGTCACGGAATCCGCGACGGCAGGCCGGCTTTTTTCATCCTTCATTTCAACGGTGCTGCGGCTGTTCTGGTCGTTCCAGTTCAGATCGGCGGCCGTATAGGCGGTTTCCGGCCGGATCTCAAACAGATCGCCGCCCGTCACATCCGCGATAGTTCTGGCCAGCCGGGCCGTTTCACCGCTGGCGGAAAAAAACGCGATCAATTTCTTTTTCATACGCTTATCCTCCCCTGCTGTTCGGCTTTGCAGCCGTTCCCGATCATTTTTCCATTTACGGAACAGTTTTATTGTACCAGCATTTCTGAAAATATCCAATGCTTATCAGGCATTGCTTGAAATGCAGAAAACGCATTTCTCGCAGCATCTGAAAAAGGCGTGAAGCAAGAGAATTTCCATCTCGAAAGATTGACGGATCAGGCGGCAAATGTTATGCTTAAGGTAACACAGCACAAATAAGCTGAGGCGGCATTGCCTTCGTTCATCCGCTGAACAGCGCGCCCGTTCTGAAACGGATCGGGCGGATCAACAAAAACCGTTTCCATCACCAATACCGAAAAAACACCGGAAAGGGGCCTGCGGCCATGAAGCGAAAAACAGGAAAAACCATTTTCACGTTTCTTCTCCTTGGGGTCTGCCTGATGCTGTTTTCCGTCCCCGGACATGCGGAATCGGACGTTTCGGACCTTTACGTTGCTTCTCTTTCGGAGGCGGATGCGTGGATCGAAATCCCCGCGCTGCGTCAGTACGGAGACTATACCTGCGGCGCCGCCTGCGTGCAGATGCTGATGAACTGGCTCTATCCCTACGACGCTGATCTGAACCTGACGCAATACGAAGCGCTGCTCGGCACAACGCCCGAAAGCGGCACATCTCCCAGCGCCGTCATCCACTATCTGGAAGAAAACGCCGTCGAATTCGCCGCTTCGCAGTCTCTGTCGCTTGCCGTCCTCCGGCAGATGCTGGACGCGGGCCATCCCGTCATGCTGCCGCTGCAGGCATGGTCCTCCGCCGAAGACGGAAGCTACAATCTCGACGACCCCTCCCAATCGGAGACCTATCTTGCCGAAGGGCATTGGGTCATCTGCGTCGGCTATTGTCAGAACGGAGACAAACCCTATTTTCTCTTCAACGACCCGGCCTGCGTGGGTCACACGATCATTGACGCGGACGAATTTGACCGCCGGTGGCTCGACATGGACGGAGCCGGTACGATCTACGACCATTTCGGCATCGAGATTCTTCAGGCCACCGGCTATGACGGCGACGGACTGTTTTATAT
>CAKUCE010000315.1 GCA_934643535.1 uncultured Clostridia bacterium
AGATCGTGGAAAACCGCATGTCCCTCATTGCTGCCCACACCAACTGGGACAAGGCGGAAGGCGGTGTAGGCGATGCGCTGGCCGCTGCGTTGGGGCTGGAGCAGGTGCGTCATGCGGACGACTACCTGCGGGCGGGCCGTCTGCCCTCCCCCATGGCTCCCGAAGCCTTCTGCGCCTTGGCAGCCGAAAAGCTGGGCATGCGTCCCCAACTGTATGGGCACGGGGAAGAAATCATCGAAACCGTGGCCGTGGCGGGCGGCGCTTACGGCGAGGCGACGGCGCTGGCAGCGCTGGCCGGGGCACAGGCCTTCGTAGTGGGTGAGATTCATCATCACGAGATTCTCGACGCGGCGGCGCGCGGCCTTTGGGTGCTGGACGCGGGGCATCACGCCACGGAACAGCCCGGCATTGCCGCGCTCTATCAACGTTTTCTCCGGGATGCGTCCCAAACCGGCTGGGCGGTTCAGGCGCGCCTGATCGACACCGCTCCTTTCCCCAAGGAGCCAGTTCGCTGACCCGTTTTCTCCCAGAACCTTAAAGGAGGTTGCCTTATGGAACAGATGGAAATGCTTTGGCAGTATCAGCAGGCCGACGTGGCCGTTGATGCGCTGGAAACCGAGATCAAGCGCGATCCCGCCCGGTTGGCGCTGAAGAAGAACCGGGAATTTTTGGTGGAACAGCAGAACGCCGTCAAAAAGATGGAAGAAGAAGTGGCCCAGATGGTCGACCGGGTGGACGTGATCAAGGTCGCCATTGCCCGGATGGAAGAACAGCTGGCCGCATTGACCAAAAAAATGGAGGCCACGCCGCCCACCGACCTGAATCTGGCGCAGGACATGAGCCGGGACGCGCAGAAGCTGCTGGGCGACCTGACCGAGTATGAGCAGGAGCTCAAGCGCATCCAGAAGGACGCGGCGGACCGCGACCGCATGGAAAAGGACATCCGGGTGAAGTACGCCAAGGTGAAGGCCGCTTACGACAAACAGAAGGTGGACTACGAAGCCCTTTACAAGGAGCAGATGAAGGGACTGGAGCAGAAACGCGCCGAGGCTGAGAAAAAGACCGAGGGCATTGATCCGGAGCTGCTGGCCAAGTATCGGGCCATCAAGCAGCACTGCGCCCGCCCCATCGCCAAGCTGTACGGCGATCAGTGCGGCGGCTGCAACATGAACATTCCGCAGGCCTCGCTCCGCGCCTTCAAGAATGGCGCAAAGATGATCGAGTGCGAAAACTGCGGCAGAATGCTGATCCAGTTGTGAGGTACTTCCGATGAACATGGTGGAGATCATTGAAAAGAAAAAGTTCGGGCAGGCCCTGTCCGCTGACGAGATCGACTATTTTGTCAAGGGTGCGGCAGACGGTTCCATCCCGGATTATCAGCTCTCCGCGCTGCTGATGGCCATCCGCCTGAACGGCATGAACCGGGAAGAAACGGTTCGGCTGACCCTGTCGATGGCCCATTCCGGCGACATCATGGATCTGTCCATGCTGAAGGGCGTTCCCACGGACAAGCACTCCACCGGCGGCGTGGGCGACACTACCTCGCTGGTGCTGGCCCCGCTGGTAGCCGCCTGCGGCGTGCCCGTGGCCAAAATGAGCGGCCGGGGTCTGGGGCATACCGGCGGTACGCTGGATAAACTGGAAAGCATTTCCGGCTTCCGCATCGGCCTGAGCGAAGAAGAATTTATCCGGCAGGTGCAGGACATCGGCATCGCCATCATCGGTCAGACAAAGAATCTGGCTCCCGCCGACAAGACCCTTTACGCCCTGCGGGACGTGACCGCCACGGTGGACAGTCTGCCGCTGATCGCCTCCAGCATCGTCTCCAAGAAGCTGGCCAGCGGCGCGCAGGCCATCGTGCTGGACGTAAAGACCGGCGCGGGCGCGCTGATGCACACCACCGAAGCCAGCATTGAGCTGGCGCAGACCATGGTTCGCATCGGCTGCGACGCAGGCCGGCGGATGGTGGCGCTGGTCACCGACATGGGCGAGCCGCTGGGCAGCCACATCGGCAACGCGCTGGAAGTCAAGGAAGCCATCGATGTGCTGAACAACCGGGTCGAAGGCCCGCTGCTCACCGTGGCGGTGGAGCTGGGGGCGCGGATGCTGCTGCTGGGCGGCGCGGCTTCCTCCGTGGCGGAGGGCCGGGACAAGCTGATGGAGGCGCTCCACAGCGGCGCCGGTCTGGAAAAGCTGCGGCAGATGATCGTCGCGCAGGGCGGCGACCCTGCCTGCTGCGATGATGTGAGTAAGCTGCCTCAGGCAAAAATCATCCGGGAGGTTCCCGCCGTGGAGGGCGGATACCTCCAGCGCATGGACACCATCCGTCTGGGCAACACGGCGCAGGCCATGGGCGCAGGCCGCAAAAAGAAAACCGACTCCATTGACTACAGCGTGGGCTTTGTGATGCACAAGCGCATCGGCGACGAGCTTCGGCCCGGCGACGCGGTGGCGACGGTTCACGCTTCCAGCGAAGAGAGCGCGTCCCGCGCAGCCGGCGAAATTCTGGCCAGCCTGTCTCTCTCCCCCACGCCCGTTCCCCGGTGCAAGCTGATCCACGCCTTTGTGGACAGCGAACATGTGGAGCGTCTGTAACCCTCGTAGCCTTTGCCCCGGCCCGTTTGCACAAGCGGGCCGGGCCTTGTTTTTTGGAAGGGTTTCCGCTATACTATCCGTAAGCGGGCCAAGCCCGCACAGGGAGGAACGCCATGCGGCTGCAAAAGTATCTGGCCTCCTGCGGAGTGGCTTCCCGCCGGACGGCGGAAAAGCTGATCGCCGAGGGCCACGTCACGGTAGACGGTCAGAAAATTACGGAAATGGGTGTGCAGGTGGAGGACGGTCAGGTCATCTGCGTGGACGGGAAGCGCGTCCAGCCCGAAGCGGAAAAGCATTATATCATGTACCACAAGCCTGCGGGCGAAGTCACCACCGTCAGCGATCCGGAGGGACGCGCCACGGTGCTGGATCGTTTCCGGGATTATCCCGTCCGGCTGTACCCGGTGGGCCGTCTGGACTACGACAGCGAGGGCCTGCTGCTGCTCACCAACGACGGCGACCTGACCGAACGGATGCTGCATCCCTCCATGGAAGTGGACAAAACCTATCTGGCGCGGGTCAGCAATCAGGTCACGCCGGAGGAAGCCCGGCAGCTGGAACGGGGCGTAAT
>CAKUCE010000316.1 GCA_934643535.1 uncultured Clostridia bacterium
ACACAGAAGTTAAGCCCTAGCACGTCGATGGTACTTGGCTGGTGACGGCCCGGGAGAGTAGATCGCTGCCGCATTCCCTTTCTCCGCTGGATTTTTCCAGCGGAGTTTTTTTGCGTTTGTTTGAGGGAAAGGTGAAGGAACTGGACTGACGGAAATAAAATATAAACCAATGATTATATAAAGTGAACCGATAGTTGCAAGGAATAATGTGTTTTAAGATCATGCTTTTTTGCTCAATTCAAATAAATGTGATATACTTGACGTAAAAAAGCAAATAAAAGAGGTGGTATTAGTGGCCGTTCCAAAATATAATGAATTTTTTTCTCCGGTATTACGCGCGCTGGAAACTGGTGAAATCAAGCATGTTTCTGAAATTCGTAAATTTGCATTGGACTATCTAAATGTGTCTGAGGAAGATAGAAAAGTGATGCAGCCCAGTAATACACAGCGACTGGCGGATAATAGAGTAAACTGGGCTATTACATACCTATGCAAGGCAAATTTGATGGAAAGGATTGGCAAGGGAAAGTATAAAATTACGAATACCGGCATTCAAGTTTTGCATGAGAAGAAGGATCGCGTTGAATTGGGTGACCTATATCGATTCGACGGTTTTAGGACCTTTATTGGTGTGAAAAATGCTGCAGAAGACGAAACGACCCCCTTTGCCGATATACACGGAGCGCAGGATGGAACTCCGCAGGATAATCTGAATGCCTCCATGGAACAAATCAATAGAGAACTGTCCGCCAATTTGCTTTCAGAAATTATGGAACGTTCTCCCGCGTTTTTTGAAAAAATGGTGGTTCAGCTCCTTCTCAAAATGGGCTATGGCAGCGCTCTGGAAGACGGATTCGTGACGGGTTGCTCCGGGGATGAAGGCATAGACGGCATCATTCGAGAGGATAAGTTGGGTTTCAGCAGCATTTATATTCAGGCAAAACGATGGGAGGAAGACAAAGCGATCGGCCGCCCGGAAATTCAGAAATTTGTGGGCGCATTGGCAGGTCAGGGTGCGCAGAAGGGCCTTTTTATTACGACGGGCACTTTTACAAAAGAAGCGCGTTCTTATGTGGAAAAGCAGCTTTCAACGAAAGTTGTTTTGGTGGACGGAGAAAAATTAACGAAATTGATGATCGAATACAATCTTGGCGTTTCTGTTGAAACGGTCTATACCATCAAAAAGATCGATACGGACTTTTTCAGCGAAGAAAACGACTGAAAAAGATAAAACGATGCAGGCAGGGGATGCAGGATCAATGTTGTTATCCTAAACAGAATTTTGACTGAAAACCCCCTGCTTTTTTCTGCCCCTCCCAAACCCCTCCAAATCCCCTAAAACCCTTTGCAAATCTATGAAAAAATGGTATAATACCTTAGTTCCAATCATAATGAAATTTCGGCTTCCGGGCGCGATTTTGCCTGGTCACTTCAGCCGAAAAACTACCGATTCGCCAAGAAAAGGAAGTGTGTATTTTGGCCGATTTGACCCCAGAAGAAAATAAAATCACCGATATTCCCGTGGAGGTCGTGGAGGGCATCGCCACGTCCGCTACGGCCGTGACCGAAAAGTATGATGAAAACCAGATCCAGGTGCTGGAAGGTCTGGAAGCTGTTCGCAAGCGTCCCGGCATGTACATTGGCTCCACGGATTACCGCGGACTGCATCACTGCGTTTACGAAATCGTGGATAATGCCATTGACGAAGCGCTGGCGGGCTACTGCACCCATATCGAGGTCATCCTGCATAAGGACGGCTCCTGCGAGGTTCGAGACAATGGCCGCGGCTTCCCGGTGGGCATTCATCCCAAGCTGCACCGCCCTGCCGTGGAGGTCTGTCTGACCGTGCTGCACGCGGGCGGCAAGTTCGGCGGCGAAGGTTACAAGGTCTCCGGTGGTCTGCACGGCGTGGGCGCGTCGGTTGTGAACGCCCTGTCTAAGCACCTGAAAGTGACGGTCTATCAGGACGGCAAAATTTATCAGCAGGAATACGCCCGCGGCAAGGTGCTTTATGATCTGAAGGTCATCGGCGAGACGGACCGTACCGGCACCACCATTCAGTTCTGGCCGGACAGCCGGGACGAGAGCAACCCTGACGGCGTGTTCGAGACGGGCGATTTCCAGTACAACATCCTTAAGGCCCGTCTGCGGGAAATGGCCTTCCTGAACAAGGGCATCCGCATCACCTTCACCGACGAACGTACCGATCCTATCACGGAGCGCGTGTTCTACTACGAGGGCGGCATTATCGAGTTCGTCAAGTACCTGAACAAGAACAAGGAAGTCCTGTTCGAGGAGCCCATCTACATCGAGGGCATTATCAAGGGCACCTCTGTGGAAGTGGCCTTCCAGTACAACGATTCTTATCAGGAAAATATCTACACCTTCGCCAACAACATCCACACGCCGGAGGGCGGCACCCATCTGACCGGCTTCTCCACCGCCCTGACCCGGGCCATCAACGAATATGGCCGTCAATTCGGTTTTCTGAAGGCGGCAGACGCGAATCTCAAGAGCGAGGACGTGCGGGAGAGCATCGCGGCGGTTATCAGCGTAAAGCTGGTTGAGCCGCAGTTCGAGGGGCAGACCAAGTCCAAGCTGGGCAACAGCGAAGTGCGTGGCATTGTGGACAGTCTGGTGTACGACAAGCTCTCCACCTATCTGGGTGAGAATCCCGCCGTTGCCCGAATCATTCTGGAGCGTTGTGTAGGCGCTGCGAGGGCTCGTGAGGCCGCTCGCAAGGCCCGCGAGCTGACCCGGCGCAAGTCCGTGCTGGAAACGGCTTCCATGCCCGGCAAACTGGCGGACTGTTCCGAGCGGGATCCGGAAAAGTGCGAAATCTTCATCGTTGAGGGCGACAGTGCAGGCGGCAGCGCCAAAACGGGCCGCGACCGCATGTTCCAGGCCATTCTGCCCCTGCGCGGCAAGATCCTGAACGTGGAGAAGGTACGCATTGACCGGGCGCTGTCCAACGCCGAGATCAAGGCCATGATCACCGCCTTCGGCTGCGGCTACGGCGACGAGTTCAACATCGACAAGCTGCGCTATCACCGCATCGTCTGCATGACCGATGCCGACGTAGACGGCGCGCACATCCGCATTCTGCTGCTGACCTTCTTCTACCGCTACATGCGGCCCC
>CAKUCE010000317.1 GCA_934643535.1 uncultured Clostridia bacterium
TTCATTTTGATCTGATTGCCGAACCGTCCAAAGCCTTGCTGGAACAGCTGGGCGGACGCATGGTCAACCTGCCCGAACTGGAAGCGCTGGCCATGCCTGCGGCCATCCGCGCCGCCCGCACCCGGGCGGAAGAGCTGCTGAAAACGGAACCCGCCGGGCATTAAGTCCGGCGGGTTCGTTTTGATTTTACTTCAGATCATCCGCGTCATAATTCAGACGGTAGGAATAATAGAAGGTCAGCGTATCGCCGTACATCCGGTTCATGGTCAGCGTGAAGCGAACGTCGTCTTTCGTCCATGTGGCGGAAAGGTCGCCGTTCTCCACGTAGTTTTCTACGCCGTTTTCGTCAAAGGGGTCGCTGTCCGGCGCGCCATAAACGGCGGTCAGGGTTTCCAGGGCCGCCCGGAAGGAGGGGACGGCGCCGCTTTGCACCGGCAGGGACATGGAGATCATGCTCAGCCGGGATTTGCCCGCGCTGTTGTTTCGGTCGGCCTGAAAAGTGATGTAGTCCGCCGTCAGGTCTCCGATGCCGGTGTCGACATTTTCCATCGAGGCCGAGCCGGTGCCCGCGTCTTCATCCCAGGTTTCGATCAGCGCGTTTTCGCCCAGCAGAGCGCTCAGCTCGTCCAGGCTCATGCCGAAGCGAACGCCGCAGGGCAGGGGAGAGGTTTCCGTGCTTTCCTCGGCAAAGGCCGCGAAGGAGAAAGAAAGAACGGTCAGCATCAGGCAGACGGCCAGCGTTTTTCGGAAGAATTTCAAAGGATTCACCTGCTTTCCCAAATATCGTGGGCCGTTTCCGGCCAATGAAAAAATTCGCCGGGGCAAAGGCGCTTTCCTTTGCTCCGGCGAAACTGTTACACACATCAAATCATTTTGGCAGGCATGGGAAGACCGAGAAAATCCGCCATGACGGCGGTCAGGCGCTCCGCTTCCTCCCGGGTGGGCATTTCGCAGAAGACCCGCAGGCGAGGCTCCGTTCCACTGAAGCGCGCGATAATCCAGCCGTTTTCGAACAGCACCTTGCAGCCGTCCATGTAATTGGTGGCTACCACGGGGATCGGGAAGGAGGGAAGCTGCTTTTCCACCATCAGCAGGTGATGCAGCTTTTCCTTCATTTCCTGATCGAAGGGCCAGTCGAACTCGCTCATGTAGGCGGTGCCGAATTCGGCGTAGATCTCCTTCATCAGCTGGCTCATGGATTTTCCGGTGACGCTGAGCATTTCCACCAGCAGGGTGGCGGCGTAGATGCCGTCCTTGCCGTTGATGTGGCCGCGTACCGTCAGGCCACCGCTGCTCTCGCCGCCGATGACGGCGTTATGTTCCTGCATGGCGGCGGAAATGTGCTTGAAGCCTACCGGCACTTCGTAGCAGGTTTCGCCGAAAGCCTCGGCCACCCGGTCCAGCAGGTGGGTAGTGGCGATATTGCGCACGCAGGGGCCGTGCCAGTTCTTGTATTTGAGAAGATAATAGTACAGCAGCACCAGAATCTGGTTGGGATGGACAAAATGGCCCTCGTCGTCGATGATGCCCAGCCGGTCCGCGTCGCCGTCGGTGGCGATGCCGATGTCGGCGTGATTCTGCAGCACCGCCGCCTGCAGCGCGCCCAGCGTGTCCACGTTCGGCGCGGGGAGCCGCCCGCCGAACAGGGTATCGTGCCGTTCGTGGATGACGCTTACGTCGCAGCGGGCCGTCAGCAGAATGGTCTGCAGAGACGTGCGGCTCACGCCGTACATGGGATCCAGCACGATCTGCAGGTTGCGGCTGCGGATCGCGTCCATGTTCACGCCGCGGATGATCGCGTCCAGATACTGGTTCTGAGGGTTGATCTCCTGCACCATGCCCGCCGCAATGGCGCGCTTGTATTCGATGGAGTGGATCTCTTCGGGATCGACCGCGCTGGCCGCAGCGCCCAGCTCGTTGGTCACGCTTTCCACCGCATCCCGACCGCCCTTGGTGAAGAGCTTGATGCCGTTATACAGCGCCGGGTTGTGGCTGGCCGTCACCGCGATACCGTAATCCAGCCCGTAATACTGCACGGTGAACATGATCAGCGGCGTAGGCGCTTCCCGGTTGATCATCAGCACGTGAATGCCCTCGCCCGCCATGACCTCTGCGGCCCACTCCGCAGCCTCCCGGCTCAGAAAACGCCGGTCATATCCGATGCAGAAGCTCTTGTCGGCCACGTCTTCCCGCTTCATCCGCTGGGACAGAGCGAACATCAGCTTGCGCACGTTTTCCTTGGTGAAATCGTCGCCGATAATGGCGCGCCAGCCGCCTGTACCAAAAGAAATCATTCTATATCCTCGCTTTCGTGGTAAATGTATTATTTTGAACGTCACCATGATAACACCGCTCGAAAAGGGATGCAAGCCCCGGAAAGGGGTTTTTACACAAAAAGGCGGGCAGAGCGCTGCCCTGCCCGTTTTCCGTTTTTAAGGCAATCCCGCACAAATGAGTTGGTACGGATTGCCTTAATCTTTTTTCAGCCTCAGCCGGGCCTCTTCCATCTGACACATTCGCTCGCAGGCCTGATCCAGAAGCCGGTAGACATAACAGCGGCTGAAATGCATCCTCCGGCTGATGAGGCCGCAGGGGATGCCCTCCAGAATCCGCTGGGTGGCCACTGCCCGAAGCACCCCGGCGGGCAGCCGCTCCACCAGGGGCCGGATGTCCTGAAGCAGCGCGTCCAGCTCCTTTTGCAGTTCGCCGATGCCCCAGCGTTCGGCGTCGCTTTCCAGCACTGCGTATTCCACGCGGCTTCGCTCCACGCCCCTTCCATAACGCACGGGGGTCGGACGGCTGTTGGCCCGGAGGGCGGAGAGCTTCAGATACTCGATTCTCCCCACCGCCCGGGTAATGGCGCGGTGGATCTCGTCCACCCGCTTGAGCCTGTCGCGGAGGGAAATGGGCAGGTCGTATGATTCATATGAGGTCGTGCAGGTTTCGTTTTCTTCTGGCATACGCTTTCCTTTCCGCTCCCCTTCCCGTCACAGCGCATGGCCTCGCCCGGCGCGCAGGGGGCATTGCTCCAGCCGCCGGAGGGCGCGTTTCAGGGAATCCATCTAGGATTTTCAACGCCCGGATACCGGCGGATCACGTCAAAATACGAACAAGTGTTCGTATTTATGTTCTCATCAT
>CAKUCE010000318.1 GCA_934643535.1 uncultured Clostridia bacterium
CCGTTTTCAAAGTACGGCGCGGTGTTCATGCTGATGTTGATCATGCCCTCCGCGACCTTTTCGTTCAGCTTCTCCGCAATTTCCTCCGGGCTGAGATTATCCCAGCCGCCCTCAACGGCAGAAGAATCATATACGATGCCGGTTTGAGTGCGGGCATCTTCCTTGGCCAGTGGCTTGCTGGCCAGACGGGTGATAAGAAAGATGCCCGCGCCGATGGCACAGGCGAGAAATGCGACGGCAAGCACAACACGAATGCTGCCCTTTGCCTGCTTGGGATGATCCTGATATGTTTCGTACATAGAAACAGCTCCTTTGTGTTTTGATTTGCATTCTAGGGTGGGATACGGTAGCGACACAGCAGGCGATACAGATTGTCCGCCGTGCATGGAATCTGATTTCCGGGCAATTCGATACCTCCTTCGCTTAAATTTGAGTATAAAGAAACACGGCCTTACGAAAGGTCGTGTTTCTTTTATACATTAAAATTGCTGCGTCATTTGAATGGTTCTGTGAGAGAACGGGACTCTATTTCAGATTGCTGGAAAATAATATTTGTGATATGATATAAATGTGCTATTCTATTTATATGAAAAAAATTGACCGTTTGTGGCCAGCCGCTGGAGGTACAGATGGATATCGCCAAATTAATTCTATCATTGCCGTTCAAAACCAGAAATGCCGACGAATTTATGGATGAAAATATCCTCAACTTGTTTGTTGACCCAACAGATGGGGTAGCCGGTCCTTTTGATTATAAAAATGAAATAATCAAAGGAAAAATGGGCACCGGAAAAACCATGTATTTACGTGCGAATTATATTTACCATCTATCGATTCTTGTTCCACAAATGATAGATCGTGGTTCGCTTATTCTGCCGCTCTATATTAAACTGAGCGATTTCCAAAATCTACACAACCCCGAGAAAATTTACGATCAGATAATAATACGTCTTATTCAGGAAATTCTCAATACATGCGATAAATTACGGTCAGCAAATGAACTGGTCAATCTTCATAATGGCTTCCGGAACAATATTGTTGGCATGTGGTTTAATCGCGTGTCTCAAAACTCCATTGTTGAAAAACTAAACGAAATAACAGCAGAAGAATATACTCAACAAGTTACTACAGAATTGAATACAAAGGGAACAATAGGGCATAGCTTTCTAACGGCATGCGGTGAGTATGGCAGGACAAGTTTTATAGGGCTAAAAAAGAACACCAGCCCGCAAATATCGGATGTCGTATTTGCGTATGAGAAGCTTTTGCGTCCAATAGACTGCAAATTATTGGTTTTGTTTGATGAAGTAAGTTCCGTGGATAAAAGCTTTTTTGAGGAGTGCGGTGGTGCTTCTTTCTTCGAGACGTTGATGAACCAACTGAGAACTCTTGATTTTATTCGGACTAAAATTGCTGTGTATCCGCATACATTTGCTGATGTCCTGACTGAAACGAGGTATGGCGATGTAATAATTCTTGAAGATGATATTAATGACTCTGATGGATATAACGTGTTTTTGAATAAAACGATTTCCATCATTGAGAAATATATTAGTGTTGCCGTCTCCAGTCCCATTTCAATCGAATCCGTATTCGATGTCGACAAAAATAATATGCAGATACTGGAGCAAATCATTTATGCGTCTGATGGAAATATGCGGCGGTTGGTTCAGCTGCTAGACGCAGCACTCAATGAGTGTTATAAGCGCTGTGGGGGCAAAGAGAGGCTGTCTCTTGTAGATGCTCTCGCAGCAATAAAGAAGCAGGCACGACAAATGGTGCAGCTTTTTCATGGATCTGATCTAGACTTCTTGCGTACATTGACCGCCGTCTGCAAAAAACGATCTGCGTACCGATTCATGTTCCCCAAAAAATCCCCTATACTTTTGAAATATATTAACAAATCCTCTGAGTACAACATTCTAAAAATCAAAAAAGTAGGGACTGGACGCCGCGGCACAACATACTGGTTTGATTACTCATATTGCGTTTATGCTGACATCCCAACGCATTACCAATTTAATAGTGAAAGAATTGCACGCTCTCGAAGTAACGTAGAAGGCGATTGGATTACGACAGTGACAAGAATTACTGACGAATTGCTCGTTCAAGCGAATTTGCCAGGTAAAGTTGATGGAAGTATCTATTACGTCAATGCCCAGAAAACATTTGGATTTATCAGCGATGGAAGTCGAGATGATTATTTCTTCATGACCGGAAATATAATTGAAAGCGATCGTGATGCGCAGTTGATGTGCGGCCGGAAAGTCCGTTTTTCGCCTGTAACCTTTAACAACACTGTATCAGCATATGAGATTGAACTTCTATAATCATTTGCAGTATCGGCATCTCGTTTAACGAGGTGCCGATACTACTATCAGTGCTGGTACTGTCTGAGAAACTCCAGAAACAGGTCTTCGATTTCTTTGTCGCTTTTGAACTTGCTCAGGTACGGCGCAAAACGCTTTCGGTCAAAGCTCAGTTTTTTCGGCGGCGCGGCTGCTCGCTGTATTTCTTTTGCCCGCGCTTCCCGCCATGCGACGTAAATTGCCTGTTGGTCCGCTGATGGCGGCGGGCATTGTGCCTGAATAAACGCCATTGTCTGTTTGTTCAGTGCATAGCCATCGATCTGGCACATCTCAATGAACGCCGTCTGCACAGACTCATCATAATCTGCAATCAAGTCAGCGCAGGCCAGATTCAGCTTCTTGGGCTCATTCTCCACGATCTCAGCAAGCGGTGGGATCAGCTGTGCCAGCTTGACAGCTTTGCGGATTTCATACTCTGTCACACCGAAAAACTCAGCTACAATTTTTCGCGCGTTGTACCTTTGGCGATTGTCGCCAAAGGTTTCAACTGCCGCATTTCGCTGTCCGCAGCGGTTTCGTGCGTCCAGCAACGCTTTATACGCCTTGCCACGCTCAATGATCGTCAGATCCTGCCGCCGCAGAAGATTCGTTGCAATCGCAATGCTGATGGCACGCTGATCGTTGACGGTCATGACCGTTGCGGGAATATCCGTCCAGCCCGCCAACTTTGCCGCCGCTGTGCGGTTGTGCCCGGCCAGGATTTCAAATTCATCCGTTCCTGCAATGGGACGCACCAGAATCCGCTCATACAAACCATTCTCCTT
>CAKUCE010000319.1 GCA_934643535.1 uncultured Clostridia bacterium
CCACCGAAAGAAAAGTGTGAACGCCCCATAGGGCTGCAAGCCCTGCTCCCGCGCCGAAGTCGGCGCGTCATTCCCCATCCGGGGCAAGAGGTATGCGCCTGTGGGCGCACCAAAGGGCTTTCCGCTCGCCCTTTGGAAACCTTCGGGCACCGGAGCTGGCGAGAAAGCCATAGGACGGCAAGTCCCGACCTGCGCCGGAGTCGGCGCGACAATCCCCACCCGGGGCAAGAGGTATGCGCCTACGGGCGCACCAAAGGGCTTTCCGCTCGCCCTTTGGAAACCTTCGGGCACCGGCTGGCGAGAAAGCCATAGAACGCCAAGCCCCGACCTGCGCCGGAGTCGGCGCGATCCCTGCGGTAAATGAACCGTGATCCCCCTCTGTCCCCCTTCTACCATTAAAGGAGTGTTATCCCCATGCAGCTTCCTTCCGCTTTCTTCGGCTGGGTCCGCTTCCTGCTGGAACAGTACGGCCCCCTGTTTCTGAGCGGCGTCGGCGTTACGCTGATCGTTGCCATCACCGGCACGCTGGCAGGCTTCCTGCTGGGGCTGCTGGTGGCGATCCTGCGCACGATCCCTACGTCGCCCAAAGACCCCGCCGTGAAACGAGTCCCGCTGAAGATCCTTTCGTGGCTGCTGGGCGTGTATATTGAAGTGTTCCGCGGCACTCCCATGATCGTGCAGGCCATGGTGATCTATTACGGCGGCATGACCGTGGGCGTCCGGCTGCCCGTGCTGACCGCCGCCATCCTGATTGTCAGCGTCAATACCGGCGCGTATATGGCGGAGATCATCCGCGGCGGCATCATCAGCGTAGATAAGGGCCAGAAGGAAGCCGCCCATGCCATCGGCATGACCCATTGGCAGAGCATGGTCTACGTGGTTTTGCCGCAGGCCGTGCGGAATATCATGCCCTCCATCGGCAATGAATTCGTGGTCAATATCAAGGATTCCAGCGTGTTGAACGTGATCTCCGTCAACGAACTGTTCTTCATGTCCAAATCCGCTGCGGGTACCTATCTGCGCTATTTTGAGGTGTTCTTCATCACCGCCTGTATTTATCTGGTGTTGACCTTCACCGTTACCCGGCTGCTGCGGCTGCTGGAACGCAAGATGGACGGCAAGACCAACTATATCATCTACGGCTCCCAGAGCGACTCCAAGGCCTCCATTAAGATCGAAAAGGAAGAAGGTGTGCCCCGTGACTGATGTGAAGACGATTCAGGAATCCCCCATCCTCAGCGTGGAACACCTGAAGAAGAGCTTCGGTGAACATGAAGTGCTGCGGGATATTACCTTCGACGTGCCCCAGGGCGACGTGGTCAGCATCATCGGCTCCAGCGGCAGCGGCAAGAGCACGCTGCTGCGGTGCATCAATTTTCTGGAAGAGCCCAGCGATGGCCGGATCCTGTTCCGGGGCAGAAACGCCGAGACGGAATGGACCCGAGCCCAGTATCATTCCAAGGTGGGCATGGTGTTTCAGAGCTTCAATCTGTTCAATAACATGAGCGTGCTGAAAAACTGCATGATGGGCCAGATGAAGGTGCTGCACCGTGGACGGGCCGAATCGGAAGAAAAGGCGCTGTTCTATCTGGAAAAGGTAGGAATGGGTCCCTATCGGGACGCGCGTCCCGGACAGCTTTCCGGTGGACAGAAGCAGCGCGTGGCCATCGCCCGGGCACTGGCCATGGATCCGGAGGTGCTGCTTTTTGACGAACCTACCAGCGCGCTGGACCCGGAAATGGTGGGCGAGGTGCTGAGCGTCATGCGGGAGCTGGCGGATTCCGGCCTGACCATGCTGGTGGTGACGCACGAGATGGCCTTCGCCCGGGATGTGAGCAAGCGGGTGATCTTTATGGATTCGGGCGTGATCGCTGAGGACGGCGCGCCGGAGGACATTTTCACCCATCCCACCCAGCAGCGTACCCGGGAATTCCTGAGCCGCGTACTGGAAAAGAAAGCCTGAAAGAAAGCCGAATGATGCCAGACGAAGCCGCGTCCGATGCGATTTTCATCGAATCAGACGCGGCTTTTACTGTTCCTCCGTGACCCGCCCGCCCTCCACCCGAAAGCGCCGCCCGGCCCGCTGAGCGACGGACAGGTCGTGGGTGATCATGACAATGGTGCGCCCTTCCTGATGCAGACGCGCAAACAGAGAAAGCAGATCATCCCGGGTGGCCGGATCCAGCGCGGCGGTTGGTTCGTCGCATAAAAGAAGCCGGGGAGAGCCGCACAACGCCCGGGCAATGGCTACCCGCTGCTGTTGGCCGCCGCTGAGCTGGCTGGGAAGGTGCTGGGCACGGTCCGCCATGCCGACTTTCCGCAGAGTCTCCATGGCGGCTTCCCGGCGGCGGGATTCCTCCACGCCCTTCAAAAGCAGTGGAAAGGCCACGTTTTCCCATGCGTTCAGCTTTTGCAGAAGCTGAAATCCCTGAAAGACAAAGCCGATCTTCTCCCGGCGAAGGGCGCAAAGCTCCCGTGGCTCCATAGCCGAAACCTCCGCGCCGTCCAGCCGGTAGCGGCCGGAGGTGGGGGAATCCAGACAGCCCATCAGGTTCAACAGCGTGCTTTTGCCGCTGCCGCTGGGGCCGACAAAGGCTGCGTATTCCCGGGGGCGGATGTGAAAAGAAACGCCGTCCAGCACGCGGACCAGCCCGCGTCCGCCGTTTTTCGGATAGGTCTTGCAAACATTCTCCATAACGATCATGAGGTTCACCCCGGCGATAGTTTGCGCGTCTTTCTCTGTACAATTCGTTCTTCGGGTGATATGATAGACGGCGGGTTTTCAGAAACGCCGGGGAAAAGGTTCTGGCGTATACAAGGAGGAAATCGGATGATAGCGCTGGCATGCGACCATGGTGGATTCGATCTCAAGGAAGCGGCGATCGAGGTTTTGAAGGAGCTGGGCCTGGAATACAAGGATTTTGGCACCCATGACCGCAAGAGCGTGGATTATCCCGTTTACGGCGCTCGGGCAGCCCGGGCGGTATCCAGCGGCGAATGCGACCGCGGCATTATCCTCTGCGGCACGGGCGTGGGCATCGGCATCACGGCCAATAAGGTGCCCGGCATCCGCTGCGTTACCTGCTCCGATACCTACAGCGCCCGCATGAGCCGGCTGCACAACAACGCCA
>CAKUCE010000320.1 GCA_934643535.1 uncultured Clostridia bacterium
GGCAAGACCCGCACGCTGGTGGAGCGCATCGCCGATCTGGTGGAGCGGCGGAAGGTGCCGCCCAAGGAAATCACCGCCGTCACCTTTACTCATCAGGCGGCGGAGGAAATGCGCGCCCGGCTGAAGGAGCGGCTGGGGGCTGCGGCCAAGTCCATCACCATTGGCAAGTTTCATGCCATTGCCCTGAACCTGTTGGAGAAAAAGCCCCTGTTCAGCCGGGAACAGGCCCTCGCCCTGATGGCGGAGCTGCTGGAAGAACGGGGCGAGAAGACCTCGCCCGCCGAAATGATGCGGCTTTTGTCGCAGGTGAAGAACGGCGTGGAGGTCGCGGGCTTCCCTCGCGGCCTGCGGGAAGCCTACGACGAACGGATGCACGAACTGGGCGCACGAGATCTGGACGACCTGCTGACGGAAGCACTGGCGCTGGACGTGAGCCGGAAGCCCTGCTTCCGCCACCTGCTGGTGGACGAATTTCAGGACATCAACCCCCTGCAGCACCGGCTGGTGGAGCACTGGCGGCAGGGCAGCCTGTTCGTCATCGGCGACCCGGATCAGTCCATATACGGCTTCCGCGGCGCGGACGCGGACTGCTTCGACCGCCTGCGGGAACGGCACCCGGAACTGCGTCTCATCCGTCTGAAGGAAAACTACCGCTCCGTTCCCTCGGTGCTGGAAGCTGCCCTGTCCGTCATCGATCGAAATCCCGGACAGCCCCGGCAGCTTCACGCCAACGTTCCGGGCGGCGCGGCCGTCCGGCTGATGCAGGCGGACGATCCCTTTGCCGAGGGCGTGTTCATTACCAAGGAGATCGAGCGCATGGCGGGCGGCGTGGATATGCTGGAAGCCCATCATCAGAAGGCGGAACGGGCCGTTCACCGGGCCTTTTCGGAAATCGCCGTGCTGTGCCGCACCCACCGGCAGCTGGAGCAGATCGAATATTGTCTGGAACACGACAGCATTCCCTGTGTGGTGTCGGGCCGGGAAAACTTCTGGGAGGACGGCAGGGTACGGGGCATGTTGGGCTTTTTCCGTTCCCTGCAGGAGCCGGAAAACTTTGCGGCGCTGAATGACGCTCTATCCCTTTTGTGGAAAATTCCTGCGGCGCTGATCCAGCGGGCGGGGGAGGCTCTGCGGACGTCGAAAGACCCGGCCGCCCTTCGGGAAGAGCTTGCGTCCTTTGAGGTGCTGACCCCATGGCTGGATGCGGTGGACGAGCTTTGGCCCCAGCAGGCGAAGGGCAAGCCCCGGA
Source organism: uncultured Clostridia bacterium (assembly GCA_934643535.1). GTDB lineage: Bacteria > Bacillota > Clostridia > Christensenellales > Aristaeellaceae > Limiplasma. The sequence goes on from CAKUCE010000320.1 coordinate 1,250, forward strand.
AACTGCTGGAACGGCTTCGGGAACTGTGCGGGCTGGAAAATTCCAGGCCGGTATCCCGGCTGCTGAACGCTTCTGTGTTCCAGAACCGGATGGAGGAATTTCTGGAACGGACAGTGCTGGGCATGGAGGGCGACCTGCAGCGCAGAGGCGAGGGAACCATCCAGAGCGGCGCGGTGAGGCTGATGACGCTGCACGCCTGCAAGGGTCTGGAATTCCCGGTGGTCTTTCTGGCGGGCTTGAACGCGGGCGACCTGCCGCTGGAGCGGGAGAAAAGCCCCACGAACGTGGAAGAAGAGCGGAGGCTGTTTTTCGTCGGCATGACCCGTGCCCGGGAGGAACTGATCGTCAGCTATGGCGGCCAGCCCTCGGCCTTCGCGGGCGAGTTGCCGGAAAGCATTCATCCGCAGCCGGTACGCGCCCGGAAGCCTGTGGTGAAGACGGAGCAGCTCAGTCTGTTCTGACAATGATTTGGCAAAAGAGGGAAAAGCATGGTTTCATTGTTGTTGGCGGTGATCTATCTCGCCTTTATCAGTCTGGGCCTGCCGGACGCGCTGCTGGGCTCCGCGTGGCCGGTGATGCAGGTGGAGCTGAACACGCCTATTTCCTTCGCCGGAGTGATCTCCATGGTCATTTCCGGCGGCACCATTCTTTCCAGCCTGCTGTCCGACCGCATGACACGAAAGCTGGGCGCGGGGCTGGTGACGGCCTTGAGCGTGCTGATGACGGCGGCGGCGCTGTTCGGTTTTTCTCTGTGTACTGCGCCATGGATGCTGATCTGCTGGGCCGTTCCATACGGTCTGGGCGCAGGTGCGGTGGACGCGGCGCTGAACAATTACGTGGCGCTGCACTATTCGTCCCGGCACATGAGCTGGCTGCACTGCATGTGGGGCGTTGGCACGACCATCAGCCCTTTCATCATGAGTCTGGCCCTGCGGCGCGGCTGGGGCTGGCAGACGGGCTACCGCTCGGTCTCCTACATTCAGATCGCCCTGACGGTGCTTCTGTTTCTCAGCCTGCCGCTCTGGAAGAAGCGGACGGAGGCGGCGGATGGGGGAGCGGAAGCCGGGGAGGCAGCCAGACCCAAGGGGATTGGTCAGCTGCTGCGGCTCCCGGGCGTACCTCTGATTCTGCTGACGTTTTTCGGCTACTGCGCCATGGAAAGCACGGCGGGGCTATGGGCCAGCAGCTATCTGGTCAATGCCCGAGGCGTGGCGGTGGAAACAGCGGCCCGTTTTGCCAGTCTGTACTATCTGGGCATTACGCTTGGCCGTTTTCTGAACGGATTTATTGCAGACCGCTTTGGCGACAGGAACATGATCCGTGCCGGACTGTGGCTGGCGGCGGTCAGCATTCTGGTGATCCTGCTGCCGTGGCAGCTCTGCCCGCTGATCGGCCTTGTGACGCTGGGCATTGGCAGCGCGCCGATCTATCCCTGCATCATTCACTCCACGCCCGAGTTCTTTGGCCGGGAGAATTCTCAGGCGGTCATCGGGGTACAGATGGCCAGCGCGTACATTGGTTCGACGTTTATGCCTCCGCTGTTTGGTCTGATTGCGCAGTATGGGAGCATCGGATTTTATCCGTTATATCTGATGTTTTTTGCGGGATTGATGCTGGTTGTGTACGGGGCGTTTACGAAGGGAAAGAAGGCGTGAGGAGCGGTGGCCCGAAGGGGTGTGGAGAGCGCACGGCAGTGCGGGCCGCGCCGATGGTTTGCCCTGAGGGAAGCCTCCAGTGCGCCCGCAGGCGCATATTCCTTGCGCCGGACGGGGATTGACACGCCGACTACGGCGCGGGTCGGGATTTGCCGTCCTATGGGGTTCTCGCCAGCTTCGGTGCCCGAAGGTTTCCAAAGGGCGAGCGGAAAGCCCTTTGGTGCGC
>CAKUCE010000321.1 GCA_934643535.1 uncultured Clostridia bacterium
TCCGGGTTGTCGATCTGGGCGATGACCGCGTTGATGCTCTCCCGCAGGTTGTGGGGCGGAATATTGGTGGCCAGACCCACGGCGATGCCGCCCGCGCCGTTCACCAGCAGATTGGGGAAGCTGGCGGGCAGCATGTCCGGCTCCTTCAGGGTATCGTCAAAGTTCAGCCGGAAGGGCACGGTATCCTTGTCGATATCCTTGAGCATGAGCATGGCCAGCGGGGTCATGCGGGCCTCGGTATAACGCATGGCGGCGGCGCTGTCGCCGTCCACGGAGCCGAAGTTGCCGTGGCCGTCCACCAGCGTGCCCCGCATGCTGAAATCCTGCGCCAGACGCACCAGCGCGTCGTACACGCTGCTGTCGCCGTGGGGGTGATATTTACCCAGGCAGTCGCCCACGATACGGGCGCACTTGCGGTACGGCGTATCCGGGGTGATGCCCAGTTCGTTCATGGTAAAGAGGATGCGGCGCTGCACGGGCTTCATGCCGTCCTCCACCCGGGGGATGGCCCGATCCATGATAACATGCTCGGCATAGGGGATCATGCTCATATGCATGACTTCTTCCATGGGCACGGAGAGAATGTTTTCTTCTGCGACCGGGGTCTTGTCGTCTTTGCGGCTCACGAGCGCTTGCCTCCTTCTTCCAGACTGTCGGTCAGAGTGGTGAAGCTGTCTTCCCGGTTGAAGTCAGCATACTGGCTGATGTACTCCCGGCGGGGCTCCACCTTGTCGCCCATCAGGATGGTGACCAGCCGCTCGGCCTGCGCACCGTCCTCGATGGTCACCTTCATCAGCTTGCGGTTGGCGGGATCCATGGTGGTCTCCCACAGCTGCTCGGGATTCATCTCGCCAAGGCCCTTGTAGCGCTGCAGGGTGTAGCCCTTGGCGCTGCCACGGGTCAGCTTGGCCAGCTCCGCGTCATCGTAGGCGTACTGCACCTTATTGCCCCGCTGAATTTTGTACAAGGGCGGCATTCCGATATACACATGCCCGGCGGTGATCAGCTCCCGCATATAGCGGTAGAAGAAGGTGAGCAGAATGGCCCGGATATGCGCGCCGTCCTGATCGGCGTCGCTGAGGATGATGACCTTGTAGTATTTCAGCCCGTTCAGGCTGAAGCTCTCGTCGATGTTGGTGCCCAGCGCGGTGATGAGGGAACGGAACTCCTCGTTGTTCAGCACCTGATCGATGCGCTTTTTCTCGGCGTTCAGCGGCTTTCCGCGAAGGGGCAGAATGGCCTGAAAGCGGCGGTCCCGGCCCTGCTTGGCGCTGCCGCCTGCGCTGTCGCCCTCTACGATGAACAGCTCGTTCATCTCCGGCTTGCGTCCGGTGCAGCTGGCCAGCTTGCCCACCAGCGGCGCGGCTTCCAGCGCGTTTTTGGTGCGAGCCACGTCCCGGGCCTTCCGGGCGGCTTCCCGAACGTGGGCGGCGCGGACGGCTTTTTCTACCAGCTTCTGGCACAGCTCCTGATTTTTCAGATTTTCAAAATAGGCGGTCAACTGCTGGGTCACGATGGCTTCCACCAGCGGACGAACCTCCGTATTGCCCAAACGGCCCTTGGTCTGACCCTCGAACTGGGGATTCTTCACCATGGCCACCATCACGGCGGTCATGCCCTCCCGGAAGTCGTCGCCGCCCAGATTGGGGTCTTTATCCTTCAATGCTCCCAGACGGCGGGCAAAATCATTCATCACCTTGGTATAGGCGGCCTTGAAGCCCGTTTCATGGCTTCCGCCCTCGCTGGTGGGAATGTTGTTGACATAGGAGAACACATTCTCGGTATAGCTGTCCGTATACTGGATCGCCGCCCGGAAGATTACGTCCTCCCGCTTGCCCTCGAGATAGATAGGCTCGTCGTGCAGGGGGGTCTTGTCCTCATTCATGTATTTTACATAGTCCAGAATACCGCCTTCAAACAGGAAGGTCTGGGTGCGCTGAGGGGCGCTGGCGGCGTTCTCGGCATTTTCCTCCGCCGCGTCTGCGTCGGCTTCGGCGGAAGCCGCGGGCTTTTCCGGGATGCGCTCGTCGGTAAAGGTAATGGCCAGTCCCTTGTTCAGATAGGCCAACTCCCGCAGCCGGCGGCAGACGGTATCGTGATTGAAGTGAATGGTCTCAAACACCCGGTCGTCTGGCAGGAAGCGGATCAGCGAACCGCGCTGCCGGGTATTGCCAAGCTGCTTCAGGGGCTGCACGGTGTGACCGGCGGTGATCTTGCCCGTAGCCGGGTCGGTCACGCTTTCAAAGCGGGCCTGATAATGCTTGAAATCGTGGAATACATCCACAGTGGTCCAGCGGCTCAGCGCGTTCACCACAGACGCGCCCACGCCGTGCAGGCCACCGGAGTAGGCGTAGTTTTCGTTATTGAACTTGCCGCCTGCGTGCAGCTTGGTGAAGATCACCTCGGTGCCGCTGACTCCCATGGTGGGGTGGATGTCCACGGGCATACCGCGCCCATCATCCTGCACGCTGGCGGAGCAGTCGTTGTACAGGGTGACCTTCACATGGTGAGCATAGCCGCCCATGGCCTCGTCGATGGCGTTGTCCACGATCTCCCACAGCATATGATGAAGACCACGGCTACCGGTGGAGCCGATATACATACCCGGACGCATCCGCACTGCGTCCAGCCCTTCCAGAACCTGAATACTGCTGGCGTCATACTTCTTTGCCATGAGGTTTAACCACTCCAAATCTCTTCATAACCGGCGGAAAGCCGTAACAACTTATTATACCACGAAGGGCGGAACGGGTGCAAATGGGATATCTCCAAAAGGGCTTTGACTTTTCAAAAAAGTCGACCACAAGGCCGACTTTTGAAGATTTTTATTCTTGGGCTGAAACTATATTTTCTTTTTCAACAGAAATCTCATTTTGTGTCTCGTTTAATAGCTTATCATCGAATTCGCCAGAAAGGATGCTTTCATAGATAACTTCTTCTTCCTTAGTCGATACGTGCTGGGGGTTGGAGAGTAGCGTGTCCTTTAGCGTGTCCTTCAACCGCTCACAGCAGGGTTTGAAGGAAAGAAAAGTGAGGCTCCCGCCCACTACGCCTCCGACCACTGGAATCGCCTTTTTGAAAAAACCTGCAAAAATAGATTTCGTTAGACGCACCCC
>CAKUCE010000322.1 GCA_934643535.1 uncultured Clostridia bacterium
GTGCTGCCGACCCCGGCCATCGCCTATCTGACCCGTTTCTACGAGGCGGACGCAGGCGCGGTCATCAGCGCCAGCCACAACACGGTGGAATATAACGGAATCAAATTCTTCGACAAAAACGGCTACAAGCTGCCCGACGCGGTGGAGGACAAAATTGAGGAGATCGTCCGCAACGGCATGCCGGAGGACTTCGAAGCCCCCACCGGCGAGCGGGTGGGCCGTCCCGTCCGGCAGCGCAACGCCACCCGGCGGTATGTGGATTTCGTCAAGGAAACCACAGACGTGCGGCTGGACGGTCTGCATGTGGTGCTGGACTGCGCTCAGGGGGCCAGCTACGAGGTAGCTCCCATGGTGTTCAAAGAACTGGGCGCGCAGGTCAGCTGCTACTATCACGAGCCCGACGGCACCAACATCAACGATCATTGCGGCTCCACCCATCCCCGCCGCCTGTGCGAACTGGTGCGGGAGCTAGGCGCGGACGTGGGCTTTGCCTTTGACGGCGATGCGGACCGTCTCATGGCCGTGGACGAGCGCGGCTCCCTCATCAACGGCGATCAGGTCATGGCCATGCTGGCGGTGTATCTGAAGGGGCAGGGACGGCTCCGGCAAAACACCATCGTGGCCACCATCATGAGCAACATGGGGCTGGACGTCGCCATGAAGAAACATGGCATCCGAGTGGAAAAAACCAAAGTCGGCGACCGTTATGTGCTGGAAAAGATGCTGGCAGACGGCTTCGTGCTGGGCGGCGAACAGAGCGGCCACGTGATTCTGCTGGACCACAACACTACCGGCGACGGACTGGTCACGGCGGTGCAGGTCATCAGCGCCATGGTGAAAGCCCAGCGTCCCCTGAGCCGTCTCAGCTCAGTGATGCAGATCATGCCCCAGAGCCAGTATGCGGCCAACGTTTCCGACAGTCGGAAGTATGATTTCGACAAAAACGAAAAGATCATGGCCATGATCCGGCAGCTGGAAGAAAAATACAAGGACAAGGGCCGGCTGGTGATTCGGGCCAGCGGTACGGAGCCACGGGTCCGGGTGATGATCGAGGGCCCCGACCAGCGGGAGATGGATCGGGACGTGTATACCCTCAGCAAGCTGATCGAACGGGAATTGATGTAACCGCAGGAAAACGCCCTGCATCCCTGCGAGCGGTGCGGACAAAAAGAAACTCGTCGCAAAATGAAAAATACGGCCCCGTTCCGGGAACGCATCGGAACAGGGCCGTTTTTTCATCCGCTTTTTTTCATTGGGTCTACATCGCCCGCCGGGGCGCGGTTTCGGGAACCGTCTCGGCTTCGGCCTTGAGCTTGGAAAAGATCATCCGCCCGGCGCTGGTCTGCAGCACGGTGGTCACCACCACCGCTGCCTGCTCGCCCACATGCCGGCGGCCGTTCTCCACCACGATCATGGTGCCGTCGTCCAGATAGGCCACGCCCTGCCCGGGCTCCTTGCCCTCCCGGACGATCTGTACCCGCAGCTCCTCGCCCGCCATGAGCATGGGCTTGACCGCATTGGCAAGATCGTTGATGTTCAGCACCCGGATGCCGGTAACGCCGGCCACCTTGTTCAAGTTGTAGTCGTTGGTCACGACGATGCCGCCGTTTTCCCGGCAAAGCCGCAGCAGCTTCACGTCCACCTCATCTACGTCGGGGTAATCCTTTTCCGCCACCGTGATGGGCGCTTTCAGCTCCTTCTGCATCCGATTCAGCACGTCCAGCCCCCGGCGGCCTCGGGCGCGGCGCAGGCTGTCGCCGCTGTCCGCAATGTGCCGAAGCTCCGCCAGCACGAAGGAGGGCACCACGATTTTTCCCTCCAGAAAACCGGTTTTCAGCACGTCCAGAATCCGGCCGTCAATGATGACCGACGTATCCAGGAACTTGCAGGGCACGGCTTCTTCGACGGAGGACAGCTCTTCTTCCCCCTCGTCCCCCTCTTCCGAAACCTCGGCCAGAACGGTATCCAGCAGGGATTCGTCCCCGTCCGCACGGCGCTTGCGGCGGCGCAGCGACGGCAGGTGCTTGCCGGAATGATAGCGATGATTGCCGATCTGCAGGCCCAGATAGCCCAGAAAAATGTACGTCAGCGCGCTGAAGGACAGCGTCAGAAGGCTGGCCCCCGCCGACAGGATCAGCTGCGTAAACAGCGCCGCGATGGCAAGGCCGCACAGAAGGCCCAGACTGGTCCAGACGATCTGCCGGTTGGGCATCTTTTCCCAGTGCTGCTCGATGCTGGCCGCCGCCTTCATGCAGCGGGTCAGGATCGGCATGCTGAGGGCGAAAAAAATCAGGCCGCCCAGCAGGCACAGAACGACATACAGCAGCACCTGATTGGAAAATTGCTCAAAGATCTGAGGATAAACGCGCCGGAGCAGCGGGGCCAGCAGCATGGCCAGCGCCGCGCCCAGGCCCGCCCCCAGCAGAGTGATCAGCGCCCTTGAAAGCCTTTCAAGGGCTTTGCTTCGCATTTTCAAATAGACAACCTGCCTTTCCGTCTCCCGCCTCCGGCGGGGATCAGTCCGTCACCACCGCAAGGGCCTGCATCAGCGTATCCACGCCGGTCAGCCGGACGCCCTCGATGGGTTTGATGCTTTTCATATTCTGCTTCGGTAAAAGAATCTCCGTAAAGCCCAGACGAACGCATTCCGCTACCCGGCGTTCCGCCTGACTGACCGGACGCACCTCGCCGCACAGGCCGACCTCGCCCATTACGCTCAGAGAGGGCGACAGGGCAAAGCCCATCAAGCTGGAGGCCACGGCTACGCAGACCGCCAGATCGGCGGCAGGGTCGCTCAGGGCCAGACCGCCCGCCACGTTGATGTAGACGTCCTGATCGAAGAGTTTTTTCCCGGCGCGCTTTTCCATCACGGCCAGCAACAGCGCCACCCGGCTGGAATCCATACCGCCGACGGTGCGCTTTGGCACGGAATAGAAGGACTTGGCCGCCAGCGCCTGCAGGTCGCACAGAATAGGCCGACTGCCCTGCAGGGTGCAGAATACCACGCTGCCGCCCGCGCCCCTGGCCCGCTGGCTCAGCAGCGTCTCGCTGGGGTTTGGCACGGGGATCATCCCCTCGGAACGCATTTCGAACACGCCCAGCTCGTT
>CAKUCE010000323.1 GCA_934643535.1 uncultured Clostridia bacterium
GGTAGAAAACGAGCGGAACAAGCTGGGCGGGCAGGATAAAGGACCGCTGAAGCTCTGGCAGGGCGAGACGGACGTCGTCTCTTTGCGTTCCACGCTGCTCTTCGGCATGAAGGGCATGGCCGCCTATGCTCATCACGCCCTGAATCTGGGTTATCAGGACGAGCAGGTGACGGAATGGTTCTACAAGGGGCTTCAGTCACTCCGGCAGGAACGTTCCATCGGCGACTGGCTGGAGCTGATTATGGAATTCGGGCGCGTCAATTTCCGGTGCATGGAACTGCTGGATCGGGCCAATACCGGAACGTTCGGCGATCCTGTCCCCACCAAAGTCCATCTGGACATCCGAAAAGGGCCGTTCATCGTGGTATCCGGCCATGATCTGGAAGATCTGCATCAACTGCTGGAACAGACGAAGGACAAAGGGATCAACATTTATACGCACTGCGAAATGCTGCCTGCCCATGGCTATCCTGGTCTGAAAAAATATCCGCATCTGGCGGGCAATTTCGGCACGGCGTGGCAAAGCCAGCAGACCGAGTTTGAGAATATTCCAGCGCCGGTGCTGTTTACCACCAACTGTCTGATGCCGCCCCGTCCCAGTTATCAGGATCGGGTGTATACTACCTCCGTGGTGGGATACGAGGGCCTGACGCACATTTCTGCGGACGAGCAGGGGCGCAAGGACTTTACGCCCTTGATCGAGCAGGCTCTTGCGCTGGGCGGCTACGACCATGACCACAGCATGAGCGGCATCAACGGCGGCCATATGGTCACCACCGGTTTTGCCCATGAGGCGATTCTTTCCCATGCCGGAGCAGTGGTGGAAGCCGTCAATGCGGGCAAGCTCCGGCATATTTTTCTGATCGGCGGCTGCGACGGCGCGCATCCAGGGCGAAACTACTATACCGAGCTGGCGAAAAAAACGCCCATGGATTCCCTGATCCTGACGCTGGCCTGCGGCAAATACCGCTTCAACGATCTGGATCTGGGCGAGATCGCCGGATTCCCCCGCATTATGGACGTTGGACAGTGCAACGACGCATACAGCGCCGTTCGGGTCGCGCTGGCGCTGGCCGACGCCTTCGAATGTTCCGTCAACGAGTTGCCCCTGACGCTGGTACTCTCCTGGTACGAGCAGAAGGCCGTCTGCATTCTCCTGACCCTGCTGGCGCTGGGCGTGAAGAATATTTATCTGGGCCCGACCCTGCCCGCCTTTCTGTCGGAAACCGTTGTAAAGGCATTGGTAGAAGCCTATGGGCTAAACCCCATCACCGCGCCGGAGCAGGATCTGGACGCTATCTTTGGCCGCGGATAAACAAAAAACAGACCTGTCTGAAAGACAGGACTGTTTTTTGTCAGCGTTCCGCGCAGCGGAACAGCCTGGCTCCGTGAGGCTCGATGATACAGGAGAGCGTCCCGTGGGCGATCCGCTCTTCGCCTGACCACAGCTCCCGGCAGGCAAAGGTTTCGCCCTCCAATTCCCGGAGGTTCAGCGCCACCTCCCGCGGTTTCTCGGACAGATTGAACAGCGCCGCATACCGCGCGCCGTCCTCGTCGCAGCTGACCCAGACGGCATGCGCGTCGTCCCGGGCGATCTGCCGCGCGCCAGAGGAATGCCGGTTCAGCCGCAGCACGTCCCGGTTGGTGAGCAGACGAAGGGTGGCTTCGTCCAGACTGGGCAGCTCCGCCCCAAGGATCAGCGGCGAACGGAAGATCGACCACAGGGTCAGCATGGTCTTCTGCTCGTCGGGCGTGAAGCGGGTGTACCGTGGCTGACCGAACCTCACGCCGATACGGCCCAGCGGCAGCATGTCGCAGTCCGGCCAGCAGCCGGGGCCGACATGACTCTGCCAGATCTCGCAGCGGGTAAACATGTTTTTCAGCAAGGCCCAGTCGTCCCAGAAATCGTTGGTGATGCGCCACATGTTGGCGTTCTGGCTCAGGTGCCATGCCTTTTCCACCGGCGCGGGGCCGGGAGAAAGGCTCAGCACGATCGCGCGTCCGCAGCGGTCGATGGCCCGGCGGATCATTTCGATCTCATGAGGCGCCGCATATCCGCCGGATTCGGCCACGCCGGTGTGGGCGATGTCGTCCACTTTCACCAGATCCACGCCCCAGGAGGCGTACAGTTCAAAAAGACTGTCGTAATATGCCTGCGCGCCCGGACAATCCTTCCGCGTGCCGAACATATCGCCGTTCCACAGGCAGATGGAGCTGGGGTCGGCGATCTGGTCGGCTGTATCGCCGCTGTTCAGGATGGGCGTCCGGGCATATACCGCCTGACGGGGAATACCCCGCATGATGTGAATGCCGAATTTCAGCCCCAGCCGGTGCAGCTCCGCCGCGATGGGAGCAAAGCCCTTTCCGCCCGCGCTGGATGGGAAGCGGTTCTCTGCGGGAATCAGCCGCCCATAGCCGTCCATGCAGAGCGGAGCGAAGGGAATGTATTCGTAGCCGGGCCGCGTCCCCGCCGTTGGCTCGTACCACTGAATATCGCAGGTGACGTATTCCCAGCCGCAGGGAAGCAGATGCTCCGCCTGATAGCGGGCGTTTTCCAGCAGCTCCGCTTCCGTCACGGCGGACATGTAGCAGTCCCAGCTGTTCCAGCCCATGGGAGGATACGGGGCAAAACGATCCTTGTCCTTCTTCATTCAAACGATCCTTTCCGCCCGGTCAAAGGCGCTTTTTTTCTGCCTCCATTATATAAAAGAAAACATTTCGAACGCAATCCGTTTTTTTAACATTCTTTCCTTTCTGATACTCTTTTTTAAAAACATGACTTTGCTTCACATTTTTTCCGATCGGTGGTATAGCCGTTCCATTTTCAGGTTTGCCTAATCCCTTTTTATACAATCATAAACGGCCAGCGCGTATTTCCTACACGCTGACCGTTTTTGCGAGCCATGAGGCCCGTCGCCGAATGGCGGTCTTTCCTATTCAACTAACACGAAGTCACACCAGACCCGCGAGCCGTGGCACCTGTCGTGCCACGGCGGTAACTCCGCAACCCAGCTGCAGTCCCTCTACGCCCCTGCGCGCCGAAGGCGCGCAGTCCGGGGTGCAGGGGGTCACCCCCTGCCCTGCTTAGACGTTGCCTTGGGC
>CAKUCE010000324.1 GCA_934643535.1 uncultured Clostridia bacterium
GGAGCTGAAACCGTGGCAAGAAAACGCAAAGCCGGAGACGGGACTGTAAGGCAGCGCAAGGACGGACGCTGGGAGGGACGCGTCGTCATCGGCTACGATGACAACGGCTATCCCAAAACGAAAAACGTCCTCGCCAAAACAAAGAAAGAGTGCTTGGAAAAGCTCCAAAAGCTCAAGGAGGAGTGCGGCGGGCAGGCTCCTGCGAAGGTGCGTCCCGAAATGCCCTTCGGGGACTGGCTGAAATACTGGTACGAAAATCACTCCAAACCGAAGATACGCCCCACTACGCAGAAAACATACGAGGATCGCATACGCCTGCACATCATCCCGGAAATCGGTGACATCCCGCTCAACAAGCTGGCGCAGAATGACCTGCAGCAGTTTTACGGGCGGATCAAAAAAGGCGGTCGGAAGCGTCTCACCGAAAAGTACGGCGAAGGGCTGTCCGACCGGACGGTACGTATGTGTCACGCCACCTGCCGCTCCGCGTTGGAGAAGGCGGTGCAGGAGGGGCTCATCCGTGTGAACCCGGCCATCGGCTGCAAGATACCGCCGAAAAAGGCTCGGGAGATGCAGGTGCTCACAAGGGAGGAGCTGCAAAGGTTTCTCATTCAGGCGAAGGCCGAGGGCTACTATGAACTCTTCCTTCTGGACTTGGCTACCGGGCTGCGCCGCGGCGAGCTCATGGCGCTGCAATGGGACGACCTGAATTTCAAGACCGGCGTGCTGAATGTAAACAAGCAGGTCTACGATGTGCGCGGTGAGCTTCAGCTCAGCACCCCCAAGACAAAAAGCTCCATCCGAAAGATCGTCCTGCCGCCCGCCGTGGTGGAGGTGCTGCGTGAGTACAAAGAAACAGTAAACTCCCGCTGGATGTTCCCGTCGCCGGTTAAGGTGGACTGCCCCATCACTCCCGGCGTGGTGCGCCGCAGACTCCAGCTCATCTTGGAACATGCGGGCTGCAAGCACGTTCGCTTCCATGATATCCGTCATACGTTCGCGACCTTGGCGTTGGAAAACGGCATGGATGTGAAAACGCTCTCCGCCATGCTGGGTCATGTGTCGGCGGCGACAACGCTGGATATATACACCCACATTACCGACGACATGCAACGCGCGGCCGCCGCGAACATCGACCGCGGTATTGGCAAAGCAGCGCCGCAGGAGGACGCTTCGGCAGCTGGACAAGAGACTGCCCAACCCGCGGCGGGGAAGCCGAGTATGACCGATTTCAAGCCCTACATGGGGCTCAGGCGCAAGCCCGGTACCGGCTGCGTCTCCGAGCTCAACGACCATCTGTTTGAAGGGCGCTACTCCCCCAAGTGGCCTGACGGCAAAAAGCACTCCCGCAATGTCTACGCTCACACCCGCGAGGAGTGCGAGGAAAAGCTCAAGGTGCTCATCGCGGAGATGAAAGCCGAGATCGCAGAGGCGAAGCGGATGATGGAAATGGGTAAAGGCAACGGGCAGCCCGCAAAAGTGATGTAAGAAAACATCACCCACTGCACCGCGATAGACAATGAATTAGAACGCATCTGCTCGTATGAACAGATGCGTTCTAATTTTGATTTACTTGGCTTATTCAAACCCCGTCGTGCCGGTCGCCTCCGGAATGTCATTCTATCCCTCACCCGATCAGTTTCAAAATTTGCTTCTCATTGACTCCCGGCAGGATGCTTCCCAGATGCGCAATGATGCGCGCCCTCGACTCCTCTGGCTCTCTGCCATACGCTGAGGTCACGAAGTCATAGCCGAACAGCGCCTCCGGGGTGGTGTACTTCGCAACGCCCCAGCCGTAAGGCTTTCCGTATTTGTCCCGCATATAAACAAAATCGCAGACGGTCAGATATGCCTGCATCTGAAGCCTCGTTATCACCGTATCAAAGCCGACGTTCCCGCCCTTTCCGTAATTGCAAAGGCGCTTGAGCTCTTTCGACAGCAGTGCGCCGTGTTCCGCCACCGTGTCATAGACCGTCTTATCCTTGCGGGACGCAAGCCCGTCATCATAACGGGCGTCAAAGTCATAGCCATCCCGGCGAAAATTTGCAAAGTCGGGAAGCCATTCCCGGCTGATAAAGCCCGCCCTGCCGCCGAAAAATTTCCCATATACACAGCGTCCGCTTCGGGCAACCGGCCCTTTCCATTCCCACGGGCCGTCCGCATCATCTGGAAACCACAGCTCCGGCGGGCAGCACTCCTCCACGGAAAAGCCGGGGGGCTCCCCCGCGAAAAAGGGCAGGAAGCCCCATTCCTCCGCAAGTGCAGCTATGTCCTCCGGGCTGCGGAGCTCATAAGTTTTCATTCAGAAATTCCCTCCTGTCCGTGTCACAGAAGTGTAAATAATTGATGGTCAGGCAAAACGAAAGCTGTCATTCCAATGCTTCTTTAATATCTGAAATATATTTCTCTGTGTGGGCAAACAGCATTTTCCCGTGTCCCTGCCCTTTCCAGATGGTCTCTTTATAGTTCTTCAAATACTTCTTTAGGATACGGTGAGATTTTTTCGCATAGGGTTCTCTGCTCCCGCACCACAGATAAACCATAGTATTTGAATCGGCTATATCAGGATTTACACGATAGGTATAGTTCTCTATTAAATTTGCATACATGCTGTCCTTATTGCTTCCCCAGTACATTAAAGAGAATTCTCCCATGTCCTCCTTTTTCAGTCCCATAAGAAGACATATCTTTTGAAGCGATTTTGGAATTTCTCCGCCATTTTTCTGCATTTTGAGAAACATCTTAATGCCGTAATCAGCACACCACTTTCCCTGATGTGCCAAGTAAACGCCATCTAAAATAGCCCGTCCGACCTCAACATTATTTCTGGCCAGCAATTCTGACATCAACGTTGCGCCCTGTGAAGCGCCCCATACCGCATCCAGTTTTCCCTCAAAATTTGCTTTCACATATTGCTCAATCTGCGCACATTCATCTGCAAAGGATACAAAATCCGGAGCTCCATCATAGCAGCCATCCATGGCCGGATAGATGGTATAAAAGCATTCATCCAAAGCTTTCAGCAGCTCATGGAACTTCCTCCAGTCACACAGCATACCATGCATGAGCAAAAGCTTTTTA
>CAKUCE010000325.1 GCA_934643535.1 uncultured Clostridia bacterium
TTCTTACCACAGTCAAGGTCAGGTCGTATTTGCTTCGCAAATCTCCACCTTTCCCTTGACTGCGCTCTTTGGGCTTTATGTAACCTATGTTTGACGCGGATACATTTGAAAATGGTTTTTTTACACAAAAGGTATTGACAGAAAGACCTCAACGTGCTATAATTTTTTTGTCAGCGCGGAAAGTTCCTCTTTCATCGTGCTGAAAGAAATTTGTTGGTCGCATGGCTCAGTTGGTAGTCCATTCTGTACGGATTACATAAACTCCACGCTTCCATTTCCCCGCAAAACTCCCCTTGCTGATGGGATGTGCAGGTTGCACAAAAATCGGTAGCATAATTTGGTCGCATGGCTCAGTTGGTAGAGCACATCGTTCACATCGATGGGGTCACAGGTTCGAGTCCTGTTGCGACCACCACAAGAACCCTTGTAAATCAAGGGTTCTTTCATTTTGTCCGCACCCAAATACCCAAACCTGACCCAAACGATACCCAATCATCCCGGCTCCGTGGTCAGATTGCTAATAAAGGCCTGCATCCTGTTGGCGCTCTCGCGGCGCATGGTCGGCGTCACGTGTCCGTAGCGGTCCAGGGTGAACGCCGCGGAATAGTGCCCCATGTTTTCCTGCAGCGTTTTGATGTCGTCCCCCGCCATGATACTGTTCACGGCGAAGGTGTGGCGCAGGTCATGCATCCGGTGGTGCGGCAGCCCCGCTTTCACCAGATAGCTCTGGAAAGTCCGGCAGACAAACCACTGGTTCAGGTGGCTGCCGTCCGCATGGGTGAACACCAGGTTGGGGAATTTGCCTTCGTTCCAGAGATCACCGGCGCGCTTCTTCTGCTTTTCCTGATCGGCGCGGTGCTGCTTCAGCACCTCCATCACGTAGGGAGCCGGTTCGATGATCCGGGTCTTTCCGTTTTTCAGCGTCCCGAAGTAGAAGCGGCAGCCTTTCTTCCGAACCTGGCAGAGCTGCTTTTCCACATGGATCACACCGTGCTCAAAGTCCACGCAGTCCCAGGTCAGCCCGATCAGTTCGCCGGATCGCATTCCCGTGAAGATATCCGTCAGGAACAGCGCCTCAAATTCTTCTCCGCGAAGCACATCGAAAAGCTTCTTCTGTTCTGGCGCGTCCAGCGGCTCCACCTTCTTCTCCACCACTCTGGGGATCACGCAGGCGCAGGTAGGATTCCGCAGCATGTATTCCAGCCGCACAGCCATGTCCAATGCCCGATGAAGAACACCGTGAATGTTCTTGATGTATTTCGGGCTTAAGCCCTTCTCCTTAAGCTGATTGTACAGCTTTTGAATCACGGGCGCTTTCAGGCTGTTGAGTGGAATATTCCCGAATGTCGGTTTCAGATAAATCCGGCACGTGGATGCGTAGGCTTCCACCGTTCCCGGTTTCACATCAGCCAGGTAATCCGCCAGCCAAATGTCCAGCCATTCGCCGACCGTCATCTCCTTTTCGGCTTCCGGTTCGGGTTCGGCGGCAACGCTCTGGGTGAGCACTGCCGTCGGGTTGTCATGGCCTTCCAATTTTGCTTGCAGAGCTTTCACCTTCGCCCGGACTTCTTTCTGGGTTCTTGCATACACACTCTTGCTGATCAGTTTGCCTGTCGCGGGATCGACGCCAACCGTGATCCTTGCTTCCCAGGTACCGTTGCTTCTTTTTCTCAGATTTCCTTCGCCATTAGCACGCTTCAGCGCCATAGGTTTCTCCTTTCTTCAACCAGTCCAGCAGAGACTGCCGCGAGATCAGAATCTTCTTTCCCACTTTGACGAATCGCACCTTGCCGGCGCGAACGATCTCATACATCTTGGGCTTGCAGATACCGATCAGCTGCGCAGCCTCCGTGACAGTAAGCGTGACTTTGTTCTCAGGCGAAGATTGTTGTGGTATTTCATTGTTAAGGTGCTCAGGCTCTGGATCATGAATGTCGGCTTCATCCAGTTTCAGAAGCAGCTCATCCACGATCTGATGTACCTGTTCATTAGTATAGAATCTCATACTCATATCGTCAATATCCTTTCACACTTTAAAGTGATAAAAAGTTGTAAACTTTCTTCTGTTTAACTGCTCCTGCCGTTTTGTTACCGGTTAGAACCCGATTTTTGATGAAGACGATTCATTCTTCATCCCCCGTCTGAACCGGCCACGGAAAGCCCAGCTGTGCAAGGCTTTCTGACGCGTTAACCGGTAACAAATCACGTGCTTTTCGTCTGCTTTCGGTAATAGTAGCTGCGCTGTTTGTTCCGGTTGCGGAGCCGCTCATGAAGTGGTTTGCAGTGCAGGCAATATTGCTGTCGGCCGCTGTTGGGGATGAAAGCTCCGCCGCACCAGGCGCAGGTTCTCTCATTCGGCCGGATCACATCTTCTTCACGAAGCAACTCCGCCCAGATGATCTGATTCAATTCCGGATCGATGGGCAGCACGCATTCCAGAAAGTAATCGCAGTCAACAGCCCCATCATGAATCGTCGGATACCGGGAATTGATGACAGCGCATTCTCTATCTTCGATACATTTTCCGTCGATGAAATTACAGCATTCTTTGTGCGCCAGGGTTCGGATCTTCCGGATCAGCATGTTGTTCATTCGCTCTCTCCTCGTTTTTCTTTTTCTATTCATCGTGATCTGTGATCCTGCTGTGCGTCCGATCACACAGTCAGGAAGAGTTTCGATGCCGTCCTGCGTTCGGATCATGCTTCGCGACGGCATGACGCAGGACGGTTTTATGTGAACGCGCAGAATAGCTTTTCCTGAGCGGGAAGTCGTTGGGATGAAGCCTTACGCTCTGGCTTTCACTGTCACCATATCACACGGCCTTCAAAATCGTTTTCACGTTTTGAAAACTTTGGAAAGCGTTGCGGCGTAAGGCTTTGTTGGCATTTTTGTGTCTTTCCGATTTCTTGAAATGACGGTTTTACTGGGTTTTCCGGCCTAAAAGTTTTCACAAAATGAAATTTCTTTTTTCGGGAGCAGGGTTCCATGCTCTCCTGAAAACGGCCCCGGAGCATAGTAGCAAGCAGGGCAAAGGTAGCACCTTTTGCACTTTGCTTGTTGGATGGCATGGCCCCCAAG
>CAKUCE010000326.1 GCA_934643535.1 uncultured Clostridia bacterium
ACGCCCCAGATCAGGCCCTGAGAGATCGCCCCCGGCAGCGCGTTGAGAAAACTGGTCAAACCTCATTCCCCCATTGTCGTGGTCGTGTCGTGATCGGTTGAAGAAACAGAAACAAACGATTTTTAAGGCAATACCGCACAAATGAGCAGGTGCGGCGGCGAATGAGCTCTCCGTCAGATGTCAGTGCAGATTGAGGTAAATTGAAAAATCTGCAAGCCGCAGCGACGGAAAAGGCATCGCCAACGCCGCCGGTGAATTGTGCGATATTGCCCTGGAGAACACACTCGAAGGGGCGGCTGGATGCAGCTGCCCCTTCGAAAAAGTCAGAAAAGTCTTCGGAATATCTGCGCCTTATTCCACATCCAGCGCCTGATAGGTATCGGGAACCTTCACGCCCAGCTCCTCGCAGACCACGGGGTTATATTCGGGAGTAAAGTTTTCCGCGTATTCAACGGGCATTTCGGAGATGCTCGCTTCGCCCTTCAGGATCCTGGCGGCCATCTTGCCGGTGGTCACGCCCAGATCGTAGTAGCTGATGGACAGGGTAGCTACGCCGCAGCCCTTGGCCATGCCTTCTTCTCCGGCAACTACCGGCTTGCCCGCGGGCAGGCAAATATTGGCCACGATGGCGGTGTTGGCGGCCACGGTGTTATCCGTGGGCACATAGATCACATCGGAAGCGTCGCAGGCCGTCTGGGTAACGGCGGCTACGTCGTTGGAGTCGGCAAAGGGAT
Source organism: uncultured Clostridia bacterium (assembly GCA_934643535.1). Lineage (GTDB taxonomy): Bacteria > Bacillota > Clostridia > Christensenellales > Aristaeellaceae > Limiplasma. The sequence continues at coordinate 735 of CAKUCE010000326.1, forward strand.
ACAGAGTGCAGGCAACGCCCTTTTCCTCCAGATACTTCTTCACGGTGTCCACCTGATACTGGCTGTTGGCCTCGGCGGAGCAGTACAGAAGGCCCACGGTCTTCACATCCGGGAACAGCTCCAGAATCATGGAAGCCTGCTGATCCAGCGGGGCCAGGTCGGAAGTGCCGCTGACGTTGCCGCCCACCGTGCCGGTGAAATCGTCAATGCCCAGCGCCACGCCGTATTCGGTAACAGAAGTGCCCAGGATCGGAATATCGGCGGTCGCCGCGGAAGCCGCCTGCAGGGCGGGGGTGGCGTTGGCCAGGATCAGATCCACATTTTCCGCCACAAAACTGTTGGCGATGGTGGAGCAGGTGTTGGAATCGCCCGCCGCGTTCTGTACGTCGAAGGTTACGTTATCCGCGCCCAGCTCCTCGGTCAGCGCATCCATAAAGCCCTGCGTAGCCGCGTCCAGCGCGTCATGGGTGACCAGCTGGCAAATGCCTACGCGGAAGGGCTCCGCCATCGCGCCGGTCATGCCGCATACCAGTACCGCCAAAGCTGCCAGAATTCCCAATGCCTTTTTCATGATTTCATTCCTCCTACAATCCTACCGTTCTAATAGTACCGCCGGGAACGCCCTGCGGTCTGCCGCTCCCGGCGGAAAAGGCTTTCACCGGGGACGTTGCTGGCATTGTACCCCCTTCAGGTCCGTCCGTCAAGGGAATGGATTGTTCTGAATATGTTTTTACCTATTAAATAGAAAAGAGCGACGGAAGCGACGTGCGCCGTCCCGATCTGTTTTTCAAAAAAAGAACGCTTCAAAGCTCTTTGAGCTTTCCTGCACCCTCCTGCAATTTTGCAGGAAAATGCAATTTTAAAAGGCTGAATTGCATTTTTGAATCGTTGCTTTTTCACTTTAATTCAAAAAAGTTTCGTTATTTTACATACGTTTGTGATTTATTTAACATGCCGGATTGTTTTTCTGCTGCATTTTCATTTTTGCAGGATTGCATTTTTCTTCGTCTGGAATTATAATTTTCCCCGTAACCAAAATCCATTCAGAAACTCAGGAGGCGACCCCAAAATGAAAAGGTTCCTGGCAATTCTTCTGGCAGCTTTGATGATGATTCCCGCCTTTGCCATGGCTGAGGGCGTCGTAAAGATCGGCGTATTTGAACCCGCTTCCGGCGACAGCGGTGCCGGCGGCAAGCAGGAAATGCTTGGCATGCAGTACGCCAATACCGTGCAGCCCACCGTCGAGATCGGCGGCGAGACCTACAAGGTCGAGCTGGTCTACGCGGACAACGGCTCCTCTACCGATAAAGCCCCCTCCGCCGCCCAGCAGCTGGTCAGCGAGGGCGTGAGCGTGGTGCTGGGTTCCTACGGCTCCGGCGTTTCCATTGCCGGCTCCCAGTACTTTGCCGACGCGGGCATCCCCGCCATCGGCGTGACCTGCACCAACCCGCAGGTGACGGCGGGCAACAGCCACTACTTCCGCATCTGCTTCCTGGATCCCTTCCAGGGAACGGTACTGGCCAACTACGCTTTCAAGGAGCTGGGCGCGCGCACCGCGTACTGCCTGGCCGAGCTGGGCAACGACTATGACGTGGGTCTGTGCCACTACTTCCAGCAGGCTTTCGAAGCCATGGGCGGCATGGTGATCTCCGACACCTTCCCCACCGGCAACTCCGACTTCACCTCCTACCTGTCCAACGCCACGGCCATCGGCGCGGAAGTATTCTTCTGCCCCGTGTCCATCGCCTATTCTTCTCAGATCATCAGCCAGGCGGCGGGCCAGAACGTGAGCTATCCCATTCTGGGCAGCGACACGCTGGACAACAACAAGGTAGCCGAGGCCGCCAAGGGCACCAACGTGAAGGTCATCATCACCACCTTCTATCAGGAGGGCGGCTCCCCCGAGTTTGACGAGGGCTTCAAGGCCTGGCTGAACTCCGACAGCGAGTACCTGACCAACAACGGCGGCAACGACATGATCTCCGCCGTGAGCGTTATGGGCTACGACGCCTACTTCACCGCGCTGGAGGCTCTGAAGGCCGCCGGCAGCCCCAATTCGAAGGCTGTGCTGGCCGCGCTGCCCAGCGTCAAGCTGACCGGCGTTACCGGCGAGATCGCCTTTGACGAGACCGGCGACGCGATCCGCGATTCCGCCTACATCAAGTCCGTCAACACCGAGACCGGCGCATGGGACTTCGTCGCCGTGCAGACCGTCGAGTAAGTTTCCAATTTCATCCTTTCTATCCGTCAGGGCGGCTGCGCTCCGCCCGCCCCAGCGGCTCTGTATCGCTGCGGGCGGGCGAGCGTCAGCCGCCTTTTGGGG
>CAKUCE010000327.1 GCA_934643535.1 uncultured Clostridia bacterium
GACCCGCGCCTTCGGGGATCATGTGCGCCAGCGGCGGCTCCAGATTTTCGATCTTGTCCACCATCATGCTCTTGATCTCGCCGATGGTGTGATTTTCCACATCGCCCAGCGGCGCGTGCAGGAAACGGTCCGCCAGCCGCAGGCGCAGTCCTTCCAGCACGTGATAGGCCATGTTATGAGAAACGCCCGTGGACAGGGTGAAGGTGATGATTTTGACGATATACGCCAGCAGCGCCCACAGGCACCAGCCGGCGATCCCGGCCGCGCTGGCCGTTTCCTCCACAAACAGGCAGATGATCCGATACATGCAGTAGAACGGAACCAATCCCGCCGTCACGCTGACCACGGACAGGACCACCGACAGCAGCATTTTCTTCTTTTCGCCCTCGGCATAGGCGAAAAGCGACTGGATCCAGCTTTTCTTTTGCGTTTTCATTCTTTGCCCCCTCTTTCCATACGATCTTTTGGGCAGCGTCCTGCGTCGCCGCATCCGTTTTCCCTGCCGTCTATCGGGAAAACGAACCTCCAAAAAGATGAATGACTCCCTTCTTTCAAAGAGTTAATTGCAGCTAACCGTGGTGCATTGTACAAAAACCCTTTCGTCCCGTCTAGCCCATTTTTTCAGCAATGCTCCAAAACAGTCAAAGAAATCCAAAAAGCCGCAGGCGACCTTTTTTGCCATGCTGAAAAGCCCATGCTTTCTTTCGAAAACATGGGCCTTTTCGCCGGACAGGCCAGCCGGCTTTCAAAGCAGGCCGGCCTTTTTTCTTTGGGAAACCGGGGGCCGTCTTACTTCACAACCTGAAAGAAGTAACGGCTCACATAGCCTTCGACGCCGTCGATGGTGGCCTTGCACCACACATCGCCCACTTCCGTCACCTGAATTTCGGTGCCCACGGGATACGCCTTGATGATGGAGGCGCTCAGGCCGGGGGCCTTGCGGAAATTCACGATGCCGTTGCCGTTGGGGTTCACCAGCTTGGCGGTGAAGGGAGCCTCGGGCAGAGTGGACGCGGCGCCGGAGGAAGAACCCACCACGGAGATGAACTTCTTCATCATGTAGCCGGTCTTGCCGTCCACGCTCACCTTGTAGAAGCTGCCGCTTTCGCCCAGAATGGTGACGGCGGTGCCGTTGCGGTAGTAGCCCAGAACCCGGGCGTCGGTGCTGGCGGTCTCCCGCAGCAGCAGGACCTGATTCGCGCCGGGATTCTTCACCACGCCCTGCTTGCCGCTGGGCTTGGTGGTGTTTCCGCTGCCGGTCTTGCCGGACAGGAAACGGCTGGCCACATAGCCGACCACGTCGCCCTGCTGCACCTTGTACCAGCCATTGCCCTTGCTCAGCACGGTCACGGTGGAGCCGTTCTTGAAGCTGGTAACGATGCCGCCGGTCAGGGAGGGAGCGGTACGCACGTTCAGGCCGATGCCGGTGTTGGTGCGCACGGTCAGGGTGTTGCTGACGTTGGAGTCGGTCAGGTACTTGGACAGAACGTAGCCGGTCTTACCGTTGACCTGCACCTTGCTCCAGTCGCCGGTGGTCTCCAGCACGGTCATCCAGGTGCCCGTGGGGTACTGGCCCAGCACAGAAGCGTTCAGGCTGGGCTCCTTACGGAGGTTCAGACCGCCGCCGGTCACGACCTTGTAGCTTTCCGCCAGCGAAACCAGCGGCAGAGCCAGTGCCAGAACCAGAGCGATCACCGGGAGGCATCTTTTGTATAGACGGGTCTTTTGCATGATGAAATACCTCCTTTTCTTTTATGGCGCGGTTGGTTTTCCGTGCCATTCGCCTATCCGACGAACAGAGAGGGCGGCTTCATGCACAAAAATACTGGAAAATAAAGGGATCCAAGCCAATCAGAGGGGCAGAAAAGCGCGTTTTTTCCAACCGTTTCCATCCTGTGTTTGGGAAAAGAAGGAGCGTCGGCTTTTGAGAAAAGTCTCCTTCCAGAAATTTCCCGGCCTTTGAGTTTGCAATTTCGCTTTTCTTCCTTTACGGACGAAAGAGGGCGGCGCTGGCAAGCATTGTTTGTCGAAAAAAGCGCCGTTCGGGGCAACATAGCCATACGCTCATGCAAACGGCGAGGAAAGGAGAACGAGACCGTGCTGACCAGTCTGAACCGAATCGCGGGGATGCCCGTCGTCTGGCAGGATCGACAGATCGGCTGCGTAGAACGGGGCATTGCGGACGCATCGGCCCGGCGGTTGCGGGGGCTGGTCATCCGAAAGGGGATCGGCGCGGCGCGCTGGCTTCCGGCGGAAAGCGTCCGTCTGGTAGGGCGCAGCTGCGTTCTGGCAGGCGCCAAGCCGGAGCCCTTACCGGACGGGCTGACGGATTCCATGCTGCAGGCTTATCTGACCACCGGGGAACGGGCGGGTCAGGTAAGCGACGCGCTATTCAGCGGGCTGACGCTTCGGTTAATCGCGCTGGAAGTCACGCCGGGGCCGGTTTACGCGCTTTTAGGACGCTGCGCCTACACCGTCGCCTACCGGGTGATCCGCGGAGGAAACCGGGCCGGGCAGGCGATGGTATCCGAGCTGATGACATGGGCGGAATTTCGGGAACGTTCCAGAAAGGAGGCATGGGAATGAGCGCTTGGAAAGCGGCGGTTGCAGGAGCCGTCGGATTCGCGGTCGGCGCGGGTGCGATGCTGATGCCCGGCAACCAGAAGATGAAGAAGCAGGTCCAGAAGCAGGTAGACAAGCTCTCCAAAATGGCCAAAATGTGGTAACAGGGCAGGGGTAGTACCCCTGCACCCCGGACTGCGCGGCTCTGCCGCGCAGGGGCGTAGTGCGACATGCGGATTGGCCGGCAGGGGCAGTACCCCTGCACCCCGATCCGCGCCCTGCAGGCGCGGGGCTGCCAGAGGAAAAGCTGGTTGGCCGGGGTTTTACCGCCGCTCGGCAACGGGCCTCGCGGCTCGCGGGTCTGGTAGAGCGCTGGCCCGCACGATGGATAAGCATTCAGCGGACGCTTCCGCAACGGGCCTCGCGGCTCATGCGGGGGACTGGTTCTCCCGGCAGAAGGAACCGAAATGCGCCCCTGGTTCCCAACG
>CAKUCE010000328.1 GCA_934643535.1 uncultured Clostridia bacterium
GGGTATGCGCCTGCGGGCGCACCAAAGGGCTTTCCGCTCGCCCTTTGGAAACCTTCGGGCACCGAAGCTGGCGGGAACCCATGGGACAGCAAGCCCTGCTCCCGCGCCGTAGTCGGCGCGTCATTCCCCACCCGGGGCAGGGGGTATGCGCCTGCATGCGCACTAAGAGCTTTCCTCGGGACAAACCATCAGCGCGGCCTACACCGCCACGCCTCAAAACCTTTCCCGCTTTCTCATCCCATAAAAACACCGGCAGGTTCCCCCGCCGGTGCCAAAACCCATTTTCATTTTCCTTCCTCTATCGGCTTAAACCCTTCCCCCAACACCTCGTGAGCGTCGCTGATAAACACAAACGCCTGCGGGTCCATTCGATGAACGATGCTCTTCAGCCGCCCAAGCTCCTGAGCGCTGACTACGCATAGCACTACCGGACGTTCCTGCCCGCTGAAGCCGCCTCTGGCATCCAGCATAGTCACGCCGCGGCCGATTTCGTCCATCAGCGCACGCTTGATCTCCTCCCCCTGCAAAGAATTGATGAAGCAGGCCTTTTCCGTCGTCAGGCCGTTCATGACCACGTCGATGAGCTTGGAAGAGGAATACAGGCAAATGAAGGCGTACAGCGCATATTCCGCCTGAATCTGAAAACCGGCCAGCACGACCACCATGCAATCGATGATGAAAAGAATCAATCCAACCGAAAGGTGGGGAATCTTCTGATGGAGGACCCGGGCAGCCATATCCGTGCCGCCGGTGGTAGCTCCGCCCTTAATGACGAAGCCAAGTCCCACGCCCAGCAGCACACCGCCGAAAAGCGATCCCAGCAGCGGGTCATGGGTCATGGGCTGAAGGGGAAGAAAGTCGATCAAAAGAGAAAAAATGACCGTTGCGCCCAGAGAACGTACCGCAAAGGTGCGCCCCATGGAGCGGTAGCCGATCAGAAATAACGGCACATTCATCAGCAGGCTCGCCGTACCGACGGGCCAGCCGAACAGATAGTTGAGTACGGTCGCCAAACCGGTAACACCGCCGGGAGCGATATGATTGGGCACCAGAAACCACGGGTACGCCATGGAACCCAGCAGGCAGCCCAGCAGGATCTGTCCCCACGCGGTAATCCGTTCTTTGGTGAACCAATGCTTCATGAGTTTTGTTCCTCTCTTTCTCCTCGCGGAAGGCCGCAGGGACGCATGTCCAGCGAATGACGCAGGGCCTCCTCCACATTATCCAGTCTTTCCGGCGAAAGCCTGCCCAGCCGCCGGTCCAGTCTTGTTTTTTCCAGCGTGCGAACCTGCTCGCACAGCACAATGGACGACTGACGAAGCCCGCCTTCCCCCGCCTCCAGCCGCACATGAGTCGGCAGGGGCGGCTTGCGGGTGCTGGCGGTCAGAGGCACCGCAATGACCGTAGGCGCGCGGCGGTTTCCCCGGTCGTTCTGCACGATCAGCACGGGACGGTATCCGCCCTGCTCGCTGCCCACCACAGGATCCAGCCGCGCCATATAAATATCTCCGCGTTTCACGCATTTCACTCTCCCGGGCGGCAAAAATCAGACCGCGCCAAGGGGGCGCGCGGCTCTGAGCCCGTCTGGAGCCCATGCCGCCCTCTTCATTCTATGCGTGCAATACGGGGCGTGCGCTGGAGCTATGGTAACATTTTCCCGTCCTTCCGTCAAGGCGCGGGACGGTCTGACCTGCCGTTCAGCAGACGGCGGTACGTCGCATCCATGCCCAGCGCGCCGGCAGGGGCCGTCACCAGAATGGCCAGCACCGCCACAGACAGCACCATAGGCCCGCAGGCGAGGCCCATGGTCAGTGGAACGGAGCCAATGGCAGCCTGTACCGTGGCTTTCGGCAGGTAGGCAAGGATGCAGAAGCAGCGTTCCTTCCCATTCAGCGGCGTTTTCAGCAGGCACAGCGCCACACCTGCCGAGCGGAACACAAGCGCCGTCAGGATCATCTCCAGTGCGGGAACGCCCGCGGCAAGGGTATAGCGAATATCCACCGCCGCGCCCACCAGTACAAACAGGATCAGCTCCGCCGCCAGCCACAGTCTGCCCAGCTTCCCGCTCAGCCGCGCCGCGGTCGTCTCGCCGCTCCGGGCGCGAAGCGAGCAGGCCATGCTGATGACCGCCAGCAGTCCGGACAGGGAAACCACCGCTTTCAGCCAGCTTTCCACCGCCAGCAGCAGGAAGGATGTTCCCAGCAGAACGATCACCTTGACACTGCTGCGGATGGGCCGTCCTTTTTTCTCCATCAGGTGAAAAAAGAGGCTCATTCCCCACCCGGCCACCGCGCCCAGCAGGATGCCCAGCCCAATGGAAAGCGGAATCTGCAGAAAATCCTCCGCCCGGACCCTTCCGCCCTGCGCCATGCGCGTGAAGGCAGAAAACAGCACGATCACAAAAACGTCGTCGCAGGAAGCGCCAGCCAGGATCATCTGCGGAATACTTTTGTCCGTCCCATACCCGGATTCCATCAGCTGCACCATGCGGGGCACCACCACCGCCGGAGAAACCGCTCCCAGGACTGCGCCCATCACCGCCGCCTCCAGCCGTGTCACGCCCAGAATGGCGGGCGCGCACAGTACAAAGCCCAGTATTTCAAAACTGGCGGGCACAAAGCACATCAGAAGCGCGGGCCTGCCGACTTTTTTCAGATCACCCGGTTTCAGACTCAGCCCTGCCCGCAGCAGAATGATCACCAGTGCGATCTGCCTCAGCTCCGCCGATACGGACAGGATGGCTGGGTCCAACAGATTCAGCGCACAGGGGCCCAGCAGGATGCCCGCTGCCAGCATGCCGATGATCCGCGGCAGTTTCAGCCTTTGGCACAGGGCCGCCGCAGCCAGCCCGGCCAGAAAAATCAATCCCAGAGACGTTACCACGTTCGTTCCTCCCTTTTGGACTTGTCCTTGGACGCAAAAAAGCCGACGCCCTTCTGCGAACCATTCGTCACAGAAGTCATCAGCTTTGAAAAAGCGGTTCAGGTTGCCCTCGGGAGAACTTCAT
>CAKUCE010000329.1 GCA_934643535.1 uncultured Clostridia bacterium
TCCCTCCGCTGCCTATCGCCGCCCTCGCCCCCGCAGTTGGGTGTATACATACTCAAATTTTGCAGGTTGGGATGCTTCGATGCAGCTTGAATATTTCTGCAACGCAAAATGCCAGCGTGGTTTCAAATCCACGCTGGCATTTTTACGCGAGCCATGAGGCCCGTCGCCGAATGGCGGTCTATACTCGCCTACATACGGGAAATCGCACCAGACCCGCGAGCCGCGAGGCCTGTTGCCGAGCGGCGGTAATTCAACGGCCAAGCCGCATGTCCCGCTAGTGCCCTGCGCGCATAGCGCGCAGTCCGGGGTGCAGGGGGTCACCCCCTGCCGCGAGCCGCGAGGCCCGTCGCCGAGCGGCGGTAATTCAACGGCCAATCAGCTTTCCCTCAAGCAGCCCTGCGCGCCTTTGGCGCGCAGGCCGGCCCAAGGATCACTGCCCCTTAAAAGGTGCGGACACGGATGACGTTGGGGAGGGCCATGAGTTCGGTCAGGAGGCGGGCATCAGGGGCCTTTTCGACTTCCAGAACGGTGACGGCCACATCCTTGCGGCTCTTGTTGACCATGTTGTTGATGTTGATCTTCCGCGCACCGATGGCGGCGGAAATGGCGCTGACCATGCCCGGCTCGTTGCCGTGAATGATTTGAATGCGAACGCCCTCACTGTGGCCCAGAAGGATCTCCGGCAGATTGACGCTGTTGCGGATCTGCCCGTTTTCCAGATACTCCCGCAGCTCCCGCGCCGCCATGCGGGCGCAGTTCTCCTCGCTTTCCGGGGTAGATGCGCCCAGATGGGGAATGACCACCGCGTTTTTCATAGCCAGCACCGCTTCCGTGGGGAAGTCCGTCACATAGGAAGCCACCTTGCCGCTTTCCAGCGCGGCGGCCAGCGCGTCTGCGTCCGCCAGTTCGGCGCGGCTGAAGTTCAGCAGATGCACGCCGTCCTTCATCTTGACCAAATTTGCAGGGCCGATCAGTCCCCGGGTTCCGTCGTTCAATGGAACATGAACGGTGATGTAGTCCGCGTTGGCGAATATTTCATCCATGGCAGCGCAGTGCCGCACGGCGCGGCTCAGGCTCCATGCGCTCTCCACGCTGATAAAAGGATCATAGCCCAGCACGTTCATCTGCAGGCCCTGCGCCGCCGCGTTGGCCACCAGCGCGCCGATCGCGCCCAGGCCGATCACGCCCAGCGTCTTGCCACGAACCTCCGGGCCTGCAAACTGCGCCTTGCCCTTTTCCACCAGCTTGGGCACGGCGTCCCCCTGCCCCTTCAGCGTCTGCGCCCACTGGATGCCGCCGGATACGTTCCGGCTGCCCAGCATCAGACCGCAGATCACCAGCTCCGCCACGGCGTTGGCATTAGCGCCGGGGGTGTTGAAGACCGCAACGCCCTGCCGGGTGCATTCGTCGATAGGGATATTGTTGGTGCCTGCGCCCGCCCGGGCGATGGCCAGCAGGCTTTCCGGCAGCTCCATCTCATGCATGTCGTCGGAGCGAACCAGAATGCCTTCCGGCACGGGTTCTTCCTTGCCGATGAGATAATTCTCCGCGCTCAGTTCTTCGTGGATCACGTCAGAAATAGCGTTCAGCGTCTGAATCTTGTACATCAGGCATTCTCCTTTTCGAAGGCTTTCATCACGTCCACCAGCGCTTTCACGCCTTCGACAGGCATGGCGTTGTAAATGCTGGCCCGCATGCCGCCCACACTGCGATGGCCCTTCAGGTTGACCAGTCCGCGGGCCGCGGCATACTTGACGAAGGCGGCGTCCCGGTCAGCGTCGCCGGTGACAAAGGGCACGTTCATCAGGGAACGGTCCTCCCGGCGGACGGGCGAGCGGAACAGGCGGCTCTCGTCCAGATAGTCATAGAGAATTGCGGCTTTGGCCACGTTGCGCTCGTAGATCGCAGCCACGCCGCCCAGATCCCGCAGCCATTCAAACACCAGCTTCGCCATGTAAATGCCATAGGTGTTGGGCGTGTTGAGCATGCTGCCGTTCTTGACCTCCAGCGCCCAGCTCAGCAGTTTGGGCGTAAAGGGCTTTTCCTGCCCCGGCAGATCCTCCCGGACGATGACCACGCACAGACCGGCAGGGCCGATGTTCTTCTGCGCTCCGGCAAAAATCACACCGAACTTGCTCACGTCGGTTGGCTCAGAAAGAATGTTGCTGCTCATATCCGCCACCAGCGGGACCCTGCCCGTATCCGGCACGAAGGTGTAGCGAGTGCCGTAAATGGTGTTGTTGGTGGTGATGTAGGCATAGGCCGCATCCGGATTCCAGTCAAACTGCCGGGGAATGAAAGTGTACCCTTCTTCCCTGGAAGAAGCGGCAATGCGTACCTCGCCGTATTTTTTGGCTTCCTCCGCCGCCAGGTGAGCAAAATTGCCGGTGTCGGCATAGTCGGCCGTGTTCTTCTCCCCCATCAGGTTCAGGGGCGCCGCGCTGAACTGCAGCGTAGCCCCGCCCTGCAGGAACAGCACCTTATAATTTTCCGGAATGCCCATCAGCTGCCGAAGCAGGGCCTCCGTCTCATTGTAGATGTCCAGATACATAGCGCTGCGGTGGCTCATTTCCATCACGCTCATGCCCTTGTCCTGATAGCAGACCAGTTCCTTCTGGGCTTTTTCCAGCACGCTCTGATCAATCGTCGCGGGACCCGCCGCAAAATTGTATACTCGTTCCATCTTCATTTCCTCCCGACGCCCTTGCGGTTTTGCTTTATTTCCTATGTGGGACGTTTTTCGCCCTGCTGGCGATTTTATGCCCTTGCGGATATATTACGCAGGAGAAAGGAAAATAGCAAGTTCTTTCTTTGTATTTTGGATACAAAGAAAGGCGCTGAAAAAGGGACGGAAACCCGTCCCTTTTCAAAATATTACTCGATGTCTTCCCCGCGTTCCACCCGGGCGATCATTTCCACCCGGTCGCGATGGCGCTGTTCATCGGAAAAATCCGTGGTCAGCCAGATCCGCAGGATATCCTTGGC
>CAKUCE010000330.1 GCA_934643535.1 uncultured Clostridia bacterium
CGGCAGCCGTCAACCGAAACGAGGATTTGGCACGGCAGTGCCAAAGACGACGATTGAGGTTGCGGATCACTGCCCCTTGCGCGAGCCGCGAGGCCCGTCGCCGAGCGGCGGTAACTTCACGGTTAAGCTGCTTTCCCTCGAGCAGCCCCGCGCCCTATGGGCGCGGTGTGGGGTGCAGGGGGTCACCCCCTGCCTTATTGGTTGAGGGGCTGGCGGGCGATGGTGTCTTCCATGATCTGCTTACGCTCTTCATCGCTGATGCCAGCCAGAATTTCGTTGATGGAATCCATCAGAGGGCTGCCCTTGGCCAGGCCGACTGCGATGGAAGTTTCGCCTTCCGCCACAGTGAAGCCTTCGCCCTCGTCAAAGGACAGGTAGGTCAGCTCCGGGTTGGCCATCGTGTCCGCCATGGCTCCGGGGCCTTCGGCAATGTAGCCATCCACGGCGCCTGCCTTCAGCGCAACGATCATGGCCGGGAAGGTTTCCATGGCCATAGCCTTGTTCACGCCGGGGATCTGGTCGATCAGGCCATAGTGGAAGGTGTTCAGCTGGCCGGTGATGGAAGCGCCGCTCAGGTCGGCCAGCGTCTTGGCCTCGGCATAGGGGCCGTCCTTCCGCACCACGACTACGGGCTGTACGTTGTAATAAGCGTCGGTGAAATCAATGGTGGCCTTCCGCTCTTCGGTGGGGCTCATACCGGCAATGATCGCGTCGAACGCGCCGGTCATCACGCCCATGGGCAGGCCGTCCCATTCAGTCTTGACAATAACCAGTTCCTTGCCCAGCCCCTCGGCGATCTTCCGGGCGATCTGCACGTCGTAGCCGTCGGCATATCCGCCGCCGCCCTCGATGGCAACGGCATAATCGCTGGGATTCGCCTGCGTCCAGTTATAGGGAGCGTAGTTGCACTCCATGCCCACGCGGAAGGTTCCCTCAGCGGAAGCGCAGGCGCAGCACAGCAGCATTACGGCGGCAAGAATCGTGGCGAACATCTTTCTCATAGTAGTTTCCTCCTTCAGTAAAATGGGAAATGAAAAAAGCAGGAACGGCGCAACGCCATTCCTGCCTTCATCACAGCAGAAAAACGGTCGAATAGCGCCCCACAGTCACTCCTGACTGTGACAGTCGGCGAAATCTTATTTCGTCGCCCAACGGACGCGCTCACACCCGAGCGCCCGTTTCGGCGGCCAGCCCTTTCGCGCGCGGTCACAGCCCGGTGAGGGGCTCCCGCGCGGTACTGATGCAGTCCGCGCCTCTATTCCCTTCCGGCTCAACCGGAAGTTATGCCTATTGTAACCCACAATTTTCATTTGTCAAGGGCCGAAATGTCAAGTACAGGGAAAATACAGCCTTTTACACCCGCAGCGCCATTTCAATCTCGCCGTCTTCGTCCTCCGCACCGGTGGGCGTAAAGCCGTAGCTCTCGTACAGGCGCAGCGCCGGAAGATTTTCCCTGTGACAGGTCAGCTTCACCAGACCGGAATCCCCGAAGGGTTTCTGGCGAATGTAGTCCAGGAACAGTCCCACGGCCGCCCTGCCGTAGCCTTTGCCCTGCTGATCCGCGTCGATCATCACGTGCCAGAGGTCGTATTCCTCTTCGTCGTAATCATAGATCACCATTCCATAGCCCACCATTTTTCCGTCAGCCACCACGCCGAAGGGCGTACACTGCTTGTAATACACATACGCCTGCGCCAGACTGCGGATAGGATGAGAAACAAAACGTTCCTGTTCTTTTTTCAGCTTCAGATTGAAGCAGTCGATGAAGTTACTTTCGTCAATGCGCCGAAGTTCAATTTTGCTCATGAAATGTCCTTTCTATCTCCAGATGGTCTGCTGGTTTCAGCAAAGTTCAGTATAGCATTCTTTTTGGGTCTGTCAATGATCGCTTTACTTTTTTCCCGGTCTGTGGCATAGTGGAGACGGACAATGCCTGTTGAAGGAGGTTTGCGCACATGGCGATCAAATATCCCCTCCCCCCTACGGTCGACCCGACCCGGCTGCCGAAGCACATCGGCATTATTATGGACGGCAACGGCCGCTGGGCCCAGCAGCACAAGGTCAAAATTGCGCTGGGGCATCGTGCGGGGACGGAAAACCTGCGGGAGATCATCCGCAACTGCAGCGACATCGGCATTCAGGCTTTGAGCCTGTACGCCTTTTCCACCGAAAACTGGAAGCGCTCCAAAACAGAGGTAGACGCGCTGATGCAGTTGATTCTGGACTTTTTTGCCAGTGAGATCGACGAACTGGTACAAAACAACGTCCGCATCACCATACTGGGGGACAGGGCCGGTCTGCCCGCTCCCCAGCGGGAAGCGCTGGAGGAGGCGGAGCGCCGCACCCACGAACTGACGGGCCTGCGGCTGAACATTGCCGTGAACTACGGCGGACGGGCAGAGCTGGTTCGGGCAGCGCGCCAGCTGGCGGCGGAAGTACAGTCCGGCGCGCTCACCGTGGATCAGATCGACGAGCAGGTTTTTGCAGATCATCTCTACACCGTCGGTTTACCGGACGTCGATCTTTTGATCCGCACCAGCGGCGAAATGCGGCTGAGCAACTTTTTCCTTTTTCAATGTTCCTATGCGGAGTTTCTCTTTCCAGAGAAGCTCTGGCCAGACTTCCACGTTCCCGACCTGCACGAATGCATTCGTCAATTCCAGTCCCGCGACCGCCGCTACGGCAGCAGGCAGGGGTAGTACCCCTGCACCCCACACCGCGCCCATAGGGCGCGGGGCTGCTCGAGGGAAAGCTGGTTGGCTGCGGAGTTACCGCCACTCGACGGAAGGTCTCGTGGCTCGCTACAAATGCCAGCGTGGATTTGAAACCACGCTGGCATTTTGCGTTGCGAAAAAGTCTAAGCCACATCGGAACATCCCAAGCCATATGGCTTGAGCATGCCCCGCGCCGACCGCGGGGGCGAGGGCGGCGATAGGCAGCGGAGGGAAAAAGGCCCGCCCATTTTGACGGCGGAAAAAGGC
>CAKUCE010000331.1 GCA_934643535.1 uncultured Clostridia bacterium
CCCCACCCGGGGCAAGGGGTATGCGCCTGCGGACGCACCAAAGGGCTTTCCGCTCGCCCTTTGGAAACCTTCGGGCATCGAAGCTGGCGAGAACCCATAGGACGGCAAGTCTCAACCCGCGCCGCAGCCAGCGCGTCCATCCCCATCCGGGGCAAGGGGTATGCGCCAGCGGGCGCACCAAAGGGCTTTCCGCTCGCCCTTTGGAAACCTTCGGGCATCGAAGCTGGTGAGAACCCATAGGACGGCAAGTCTCAACCCGCGCCGTAGTCGGCGCGTCCATCCCCACCCGGGCAAGGAGTATGCGCCTGTGGGCGCACCAAAGGGCTTTCCGCTCGCCCTTTGGAATCCTTCGGGCACCGAAGCTGGCGAGAAAACCAGAGGACGGCAAGTCCCGACCCGCGCCGCAGCCGGCGCGCCAGCCCCTGTTGACTTTTGTATTGCATCCCCAGCCGCAATGCTTGAGCAGGACTGCCCATCGCCAGCGTGCTCAGCCAGAAAGCGCCGACCGGCCCATTCTCATCGTCCCCCAAAAAATAAGCGGGAAAGCCCATAGACTTCCCGCTTGTTTTTTATCCCCGCCAAGGCTGATCCTGTAATTGCTCGTAGTACGGAATCCTCACCAGCGAAGCCTTGTAACGATTCTGCATTACATATCGATAAGAATATTCCACCTGCCCGTTTACCAGACGGTACGCGCGGCGCAGTAAACGGTAACATCCCCGCTGCCGCAGCTTGGGCAGACATTCCTCCAGCAGCGTGCGCATGGCGGCCTGCTGCTCTTCCGTCAGATAGGCATAGCCGTGGGGTTTCATCAGAAAAGCCGTGTTGCTGCCAGCCGGAAACAGGTAGGTAATCAGCACGCCCGTTTTGTCTACCCGCACCTGCTCCAGATGCCGCCTTCTGGCGTGTTCCAGCATGGGGAGCATATCCTGAAAAACCGGGGAGGCATATAGCTTCCGTACCCGCATCCTCTGCCGCTGCAGCCGCCGTATTTCTCGTACCAGCGCGGCGATCAGATAAACCAGCAGCAGCGTTCCCAGCACTGCTTCCAGAACCACAGGCGTCATAAAAACCCCTCGTTTCCAGCATGATAAATCAGTATAACATGTTTTCCGGCAGGGAAGCAATTCAACACTTTACAAAAGGTGGATGATTCTCCTTACATTTCTGTTACATTTCCCATTCAGGGTACCAGCCGGACCGGGTCGCTGTACTCGCTGTAGACTCGGCGGCCACCGGCGTTTTTGTAAGCACGCACCTTGTAGTAACAGCTTTTGGACAGGTCTGCCTTGTTCAGCTTCCAATCCCAGCGGCTGGTGGTAGCCTTTTCGTCCACCTTCGCATAGGAGCCGTTTTTGGTGGCGGAGCGGTATATCACATAGCCTGACGCGCCTTTCACGGAAACGGACAGCGTGAAGGCCTTGCTGGTTTCTTTTACGGACAGCTCCGGCTGATAGTCCTTGATGGTAGAGGCCGTGACGGAGCCGTCCGACGCGCTGGCCAGATTTTTGCCGATGGTCACGGTACATTTGACAGACGAAAGACCCGGAGAAGAAATGGTCAGCGTGGCCGTCCCATTCTTTTTTCGATGAACGGCGCCATTCTCATCCACCATAAAGACGGAGGTGTCTCCGCTGCGGTAGGACAGCGTTTCCGGCTCGCATTTGCCCAGCTTGACGCCCTTGCCGTCGTAAAGATAGACTGCAGCATTGGCAGAGGTCCTGTCCTTCAGGGAAAGGTCGGAAGCACGCAGCTCAAAGGAACCGCCGTGGAGCTTGCCGTCCTTCCGGCTGTACATCCCCGAGGCGATGTTCGCCTTGATGGTTTTGGTTTTGCCTGCGGTTGCAGAAGAATCCGCCTTTTTGCCCTTGAAAGTATCCGGCATTTCTTCCAGCAGCAGTACCCAGTAATATTCCTGCGCACTGTCCTCCACCTGAACGCAGGCGATCCCCGCATGGGTAAAGGCGGCGTCCAGCAGATGCTCGTCCGCCTCGCTCTGCCAGTCGGCAAAGACGTCTGCCGCTTTGCTTTGGCCCGCGGCAATGCATTCCGCGATGCTCAGCGCTTCTCCAAGCGCGGCATAACTGCCGGTCACGGTGTCATAGTCGGTCAGATCCGGCCGTTCATGGCTGAAATAGACGGACAGCTCCGCTGCCCGCTGGATGGCCGCGCTTTCCAGATCGGCACTCATGATCAGCCCGGGGAGGTCGTTTTGTTTGCGGTAGCTGTTCACTTGGCGCAGCAGATCCCGCGCCCGGTTCTGGTAGGTAGCAACAGTGAAGCGGATGGTCAACTGTTTTCCAGCCGCGTTTGCAGGCATCGCGGTCCAGAGGATCGTCAGGCAGCACAGACAGGCGAGCAGGAAACGGCAGAGGGCCGAAAAGCGCGTTTTCATCGAAGGTCTTCCTTTCGGTTCGGGTTTTTCCGTTCCATCTTCCATGGAGCGGACGATGGGATTATCTTACAGCGAAAAGGCTTTGCCGTCAAACGCAGGGCTAAAACCGGCGGGTCTGTACAAACTAACACCGCCTGTTTTGACAGAGGAAGGGAGTTTTATTTCTGCGACGCGCTTTTCTTTATGGAATGATTGGTTATCCCACGTTGGAGCTTCTTTATCGCGGACGGACGCATCCGGCTATGGCGTTAGCTGGGGGGATCAGTCTGGCGGGACTGACGGCGCTATGCCCGCTGACAGCGCGCTGGCCCTTATGGAAGGCGGGACTGTTGGGCAGTGCGGGCATTACGCTGCTGGAATACCGTCTGGGGCAACGATTCAACCGGCGCTATCAGATATGGGATTACCGGCGGCTTCCGCTGAATGTGCGGGGGCAGGTTTGTCCGCAGTTTTCGGCGGTATGGTGGGGGATCAGCGCGGCGGCGCTGGGGGTGATGAGGAGAAGGAGCA
>CAKUCE010000332.1 GCA_934643535.1 uncultured Clostridia bacterium
TCCTAAAGGCCACCTTCACGCTGCCGTCCAGATTGACCGTCATCCTGTCAATCGTCGCGTTCCAAAGCTCCGTTGAGAAAACTGTGACCGGCTGGCCGTTCGCCAATACAGCGTCTCGGAAGGTTTCAATTTCCCTGCATTGTCCCTTGCGCCGGGCGCATTCTGCATCAATCTCCTTGACCCGATCCGCGGCCCTGTGGAAGCGCTCTGTCAGGCTGTTGTATTTTCGATTGTACTCTATTTGGTCGAGAGCGGCGCTGGCGTTCTGCCCCACGGCCTGCCGGATGAGTTCGGATACGATGCCCATCTCGACCTGTAATGCTTCTTTTTCCGCATCCAGCTCTGCCGTGTCGGTCAGCTGCTGGAGGATCGCCTGCATATCGTCCGCAATGAAGTCTTTCTGCGTCAGCAGCTGATTAAAGGTCGCCAGAAACTTCTGTTCAATCATCGGCTCGCTCAGGTGCGGCGTTTGGCAGCCGGTTCCCTTGACGAACCGGGCGTTGCATTGCCAGACGGTGCGGCGATATTTGTCGTTGGAATGCCAGACTTTGCTGCCGTACACGCTCCCGCAGCAGCCGCAATAAATTCTGCCAGAAAAGCAATGCTGGCTGTTATGCTGGCGGCCCAGCTTTCTTCGCCGCTCCATTTCCAGCTGCACTTCCTCGTAAACCTCGTCGCTCACGATGGCCGGATGGCTGTTCTCAACGTAGTACTGCGGCACCTCGCCCTCGTTGACCTTCATCTTCTTGGTCAGGAAATCCGTGCAGAAGGTCTTTTGCAGCAGCGCGTCGCCTTTGTATTTTTCATTGGTGAGGATGCTCAGAATGGTTCGGGGCTGCCATGTGCTTCGACCGGATGGTGAAAGAACGCCCTCGCGCTCCAAGGTCAGCTTGATTTTGTAGGGAGTCATCCCATCCAAGAACAGGCGGTAAATGCGGCGAACCGTCTCCGCTTCCTCCGGCACAATTTCCGGTTCGCCGTTTTCGCCCTTGCGATAGCCGAGAAACTGCTTGTAGGGCATGGAGACCTTGCCATCCGCAAAGCGCTTGCGCTGGCCCCACGTTACGTTTTCAGAAATGCTTCGGCTTTCCTCCTGCGCCAGCGAGGACATGATGGTTAGCAGCAGCTCGCCCTTGGAATCCAGCGTGTAGATGTTTTGCTCCTCGAAATATACTTCCACGCCGTGCTCCTTGAGCAGGCGAATGGTGGTCAGGCTGTCTACCGTATTGCGGGCAAAGCGACTGACCGATTTCGTGATAATCAGGTCGATCTTCCCAGCCAGTGCGTCGGCGATCATGTCGTTGAACCGCTCTCTGCGCTTGGTGCTGGTGCCAGTAATGCCCTTATCTGCGTAAACCTGTACGAAACGCCAGTCCGGCTTAGCGTTGATGTAATCCGTATAATAGCTGACCTGTGCCTCATAGCTGGTTTTCTGCTCATCGCTGTTGGTGGAAACGCGGGCATAGGCCGCCACGCGACGCTTGCGCTTTTCCGCAATGGGCGTGGCTGTGAAACGGTTGAGCGTAGCCGGAAAAACGGTAATCCGTGGGCTTGCAGCGTAATTTTCACTCATGGTCATATCTCCTTCTGGCGTGGGCGGCGGCCTGCACACGCATATCGTCTGTCCAACTGTCGCGGCGGGAATGATCCTGCCATACGACTTCCTGCTCTTGTCCATCTCGGAAAATGTAGCGCAGACTGTTGGGGCCGGTCACATGGATGCGCTCGATGGCAGCTGCAAAGGCTTCCTCGTCGAATTCTTCAAGGCCCAATACATTGGCAGTCGTTTGCAGCAGAATGCTTTCTGGAATTTGCTTGCTGGCGCAATACTTTTTCCCCTTCATATTATAGGTGGTGCAGATCCATACCGGCTTGGAATAAGGCGTTCCTGCCGAGGCGATTTTGCGGCGGTAATAGCTGCCGCACTGGTCGCAGCGGAGAATGCCGCTGAATGGGTAACGTCCTGATGCATCCCGATTGGGGTGATAATGCGCAATGCGGATTGCGGTCAGATGCTGTACTGCATCAAAGGTTTCCCGGTCGATAATCGGCTCATGGGCATCATGTACCAGATACTGCGGCAGCTCGCCACGGTTGGGCAGCTGCTTCTTTTGCAAATGGTCAGCAACGAAGGTTTTCTGCAATCGCAGATCGCCCACATAGCACTCGTTTCTCAGCATGGCCGTGATGACGCTGGGCCACCACTGGTCGCTGTTCATCGGCGGGATATGTGCCTCATTCAGCTTTTTGCTGATCAGCTCCCGGCCCATGCCGTCCAGATAGTCGCGGAAGATCATCCGCACAACTTCCGCTTCCTCCGGTACGATCTCCAGCCTTCCGTTTTTCATCTTGTAGCCGTAGATGCGGAAAAAGCTGGGCTTGCCCCTTTGAAAGTCGTTGCGAATGCGCCACTTGCAGTTTTCTGAAACGCTGCGGCTTTCCTCCTGTGCAAAAGAAGCGAGGATGGAAAGCATCAGCTCTCCATCCCCGTTCATCGAGTGAATATTCTGTTCTTCAAAGAAAACATCCACGCCCAGCGCTTTCAGCTCCCGCACCGTTTCCAGCAGCGTCACTGTGTTGCGGGCGAAGCGGCTGAGACTTTTGACGATGATCATGTCGATCTGGCCGTTTCTGCAGTCCGCCAGCAGCCGTTGGAAGTCCTTTCGCTCCTTCGTTGTACCGGTCACTTCATCCGCATAAATGCCAGCAAAAATCCAATCGGGATTGCGCTGAATCAGATCGTTGAAGTAGCTGACCTGCGCGGAGAGGGAGTGCAGCATCGCGTCCTTTACACAGGAAATCCGCGCATAGGCGGCCACCCGCTTTTTCCCGGCTTTCTTTCTGCCGCCCGGCATGGTTTGATAAATGATTTTTGCCACTCGGCTCACCTCCTTGGCAGCTGGC
>CAKUCE010000333.1 GCA_934643535.1 uncultured Clostridia bacterium
AGCTGCTCCTCGTTGTCGGTGCTGACACGAGCGTAGGCCGCCACACGTCGCTTCTTAGTGCTGTTGATCGGTGCCGCCGTGAAGCGTGACAGCGTCGCCGGTATTGTGGTTACGGATTTGGCCATTTCTTTTCGCTCCTTATTTTCTTGATTCTCTCACTCGTTGCCTCCCTGCGCTCGTCTGTCCAAGCGGCCTTCATGGATTCTCTGGCTTTTTCTCGCCGTTCCTCGGTCCAAGGAGTGCCGTGCCGCTTATCCAAGAAGTCTCTTGATTCGGTGTGGCCGTCCCGGAAATGGAATGTAACCGTGCGGTCGAGGATCGTGGCTTTTTCAATCTGTGCATCCATCGTAGCCTCGTCGAACTCGCCAAGGCCGAGGACGTCGGTCACCAGCCGCTTCATGGTCTCGTCCCGGATGCTGGGATTGTGGCACTGATCCTTCGGACCGGTACAGTACCAAGACCGTGTCGGAGTTCTATGATTTTCTCTCGCATAATGTTCCTCCATCAGGAATTAGAGTGGGTGGTGACGGTCGATGACAGTCTTTACAGAAACTATTCTTAGAACACTAAAAAACAAGACCTAAAATCTATACAAGATAAGGATGTTTCCCTGCGGATGAAGAACAAGGAGCTTGACCTGCTGATCGTGGTCAATATGTTCCTGACAGGCTTCGACGCAACCACGCTGAATACACTATGGGTGGATAAGAACTTAAAAATGCACGGCCTGATCCAAGCCTATTCCCGCACCAACCGCATCCTGAATTCCATCAAGGTGTTCGGAAATATCGTGTGCTTCCGCAATCTACAAAAGCGTACCGATAATGCCATTTCGCTCTTTGGCGACAAGGAAGCGGGGGGAATCGTTGTGATGCGAGGATATAAAGACTATTATTTCGGCTACACAGATGACGGTGGAAAGGAACATCCCGGCTATCAGGATATGATCGGGGAATTGACGGCAAAATTCCCGCTGACCGAGGAGCGTATTACGGGAGAGCAGCGGCAACGGGATTTTATCATGCTGTTCGGTGCGATACTGCGCATGCGGAATCTACTGAGTTCCTTTGATGAATTTGCGGGCAATGAGATCCTTTCCGAACGGGACTTCCAGGACTATCTGGGCCGGTATCAGAACCTTCGGGATGAATGGCAAAACTGCCGGCCCAAAGGAGATAAAGAGGACATCACAGACGATATTGTCTTTGAAATTGTGCTGATAAAGCAGATAGAGATCAATATCGACTATATCCTGATGCTGGTCAAAAAATACCATGATTCCCATTGCAATGATAAAGAAGTGCTGATCACCATTCAGAAAGCTGTGGATGCCAGCCCGGAGCTACGCAGCAAGAAAGCGTTGATTGAAACCTTCATTCAGGGCATCAATGACGTGTCGGACGTATTGCTGGAGTGGCGTACCTTTGTAGCAGAAGAAAAAGAGAAGCAACTTGCGGCAATTATTGCAGAGGAGAATCTGAAAGACCAGGAAACCCGTCGCTTTATGGAACACGCATTCCGTGACGGCTCCGTTCGGACGACCGGGACGGATATTGATAAACTGATGCCTCCAATCTCTCGCTTTGGCGGCGGAAACAGAGCAGAGAAAAAGCAGACGATTATTGTTAAATTGCAAGCTTTCTTTGAACGGTTCTTTGGAATCGGCTGATGGTTTATAAACATAGAATCTGGCTGTGAAGATATGAAAATGGATACAGAAAAACTCACTTTATCAACAAGCTGGCGCTGGTTCCAGAGAGCTTTTAAGTGTACTCTGACTGTGTTGAGGTGTCTATATAACTGATTTTCAGGACAAGGGAAAAATATCTTGACAAATGCGAATATATGTTCTATAATTCAGACAGGCTAAATCATCACAACGAAATAATCCCCATACTCAAATCGCGCAAGCGGAGACAGTGATGCAACATCATTGAGCTACCAAGCACCGTAAGAGGCTGATCTTCAGACAGGAGAAATCCTGCCTGTGTGGTTAGTGTCTTGCGGTGTTTTTTGCTTTTTAGGTGTGGGGGTTGTGATGTGAGGCTGTGCAGCTTGACAAGTTCATACCCGCCAGAAAATGGGATACGACTTTGCGAGGATAGAAGCAAGGCAACGCTGCGGTGAAACTCTGGGGCAGGAACGGCATTGGAATAGGGCGGCAACATATTATGATAGAAAATTTTTTCTTGACATTTACGAACATATATTCTATGATGTGAGCAGGTTGAAACACCGCAATTGAATATTTGTGTTCTCGATTCGCGTATGCGGAGCCAATGATGGTTTATCATTGAGACTGCCCTAGCACCGTAAGAGGCTTACCTTCAGACAGAAGAAATTCTGCCTGTGTGGTTGGCATCTTACGGTGCTTTTGTTTTGTCCCGAATTGAGAGAATGAATAGTGGCGGTGTGAAACCGTGCAGCTTGACAAGTGCATACCTACCAGAAAATGGGATACGACTTTGCGAGGATAAGAGCGAGGCAACGCTCCGGTGAGATTCCGGGGCAGGAACGACATTGGAATAGGGCAGCATAAAAAGGTACGTCAGGAGGGAATAGGAACAGCGTGAAAGAAATGTAATAGTTGCTAATTTTTCAATGCGACTTTTGTGGAATATCAACGAAAAATAAGTATCTTTCCCAAAACACCCTAACAAAACCCCGTTTTCACCGCGATAGGTGAAGGGGTATTGTCCCTCTCAATGTACCTTGACAATTTCATACTCATTCATCTGATACATTCTCCCCCCACCCGAGCCAAGAGTCCAGTGCGCCATGACCATTTTATGCGAGCGACAACCACGGGCCTCAAATGCCGGATAGCAACCGACAAGGCGACGACGGCGGGGGCAGGACAATGATACTTCTCGAAAGAGCTGGGCAGAAGCGCAGGGGTGG
>CAKUCE010000334.1 GCA_934643535.1 uncultured Clostridia bacterium
GGGCTGAACACCTCGTCCATCACGGCCATCGCCTCGGTGCTCACCTTGGGTCTGACCCTCGCCACGCAGGATATAATGAGCAATGTCGCCGGCGGGCTCATCATTCTCTCGACTCATCCCTTTTCCATCGGCGATGTTATCGAGTCTGACGGCACTGTCGGCACCGTCCGGGACATCTCCCTCAACCATACGCGCATCGAGACCGCCGACGGGCAGATCATCCTCCTGCCGAACCGCAGCCTCTCCGGCTCCAAGATCATCAATTATACCACGCTTGGCCGCCGCCGTATCGTCCTGACTATCGGCGCATCTTATGATGCCCCCACCGAGACCGTAAAAAATGCGTGTCTGGATGCTGTGTCCTCCACCGTTGGCATATTGGACGAGCCTGCGCCCGATGTTCTCCTCACCGCCTACGGTGATAGCGCCATTGAATACACTGTCCGCTGCTGGGCATCCGTCGCCGATTACTGGGATGCGCGCAATCACCTCAACGAGGCTCTGCGCGAGAGCTTCGCCAAGTACGGCGTCGATATCCCGTATAACCATCTGAACATCCATATCCTCGACCGGGCCTGAGAGTCGGTATAAGCTGAACCGCGCACTGCATCGGCAGTGCGCGGTCAATATTATATAAGTCCCTGTATCAGTATTATGAGTATCAGCACCGGAAGCACATAGCGGAAGTACGGCTTGAGCTTTGGGGAGAACTTCAATCCCTCGCCCTTGTTGACCTCAGCGATGTACCTGTCAAAGCCCCAGCCCCATTTGCTCACGAAGAACAGCAGATACACCAGCGATCCGCAAGGCAGCAGCAGGTTGCTGACAATGAAGTCCTCGCTGTCGAGCACGTCGTGCCCGCCGATGATGTGCAGGTCGCTCCAGATATTATAGCCGAACACGCAGGGCAGGCTCAAAAGTACGAGCACCGCGAGATTTATGAGCACGGCCTCGCCGCCGAGGGTGTGTTTATCGCTCATGTAGCTGCCGAATATTTCCATCGCCGCATGGCGGCGTGACAGCGTCAATCCCATTCTTGAGCAGTTCCCTGAATTTCTCCGTGCCGCCTGTCCGCTGTCAGAGTAAAATTAAATCACTATGCCCCATGGCTATTGCAAGCAGCCATGGGGCACATTCTTATTTTCTCTTCATTTCATAGCAGCGCACAGAGACTTCAAACGAAGCTATCTGCGCCGCCGCAACTATCGCCAGCAGCACCAGCGCCGCGGCCACGGGGCTGCCGATCCCGTCAATGAACGCAGAGAGCTTGTCGGAGAGTATGACCCCCGCCGCGGCACTCGCGCATATGAGTATCGTGAAGAGCACCCGGCCTTTCTCGACTCCCAGCCTGAACATCGCCGGCAGATATATCGCCAGCATGATGAGCGCAAGGCAGGCCGTGAACAGCAACGCGAACGCCGCCTCCGCGTCAAACTGTGTCCACCCGAAGCGGCTCAGGATAAGCTGCGCCACGGCGGCAAAGGCTCCCGCCGCAGCGACCGCGGTCACACCGAGGACATACTTGCCGCCGACTATCTCTTTAACCGAGTACGGCAGCATCGCCGCAAGCTCATCCCACTTGCTCCGCTCGTCGTATGCAAGCGCCGTCACCGGCAGCATCGCCGCGTAGACCACCGCGAATGCAGCCATCGAGTAGCCCGGGACGCAGGCAAACACCAGCATCAGCATCAGCATTATCTTCATTTGTTTTATTAGCGTGTACCAGTCCTTCAGCAGCAGCCCTTTCATTTTCTCTCGTCCCCCTTCGCCAGAAACAGAATGATATCCTCAAGGCTCGTGTGCTCGGTCGGTATCGCCGCGGGTATGCCGCCGCGCAGCACCAGCGCCTCCGTGGCGTAGCCGCTCGCCCGGCGGCTTATGATGCTCTCCTCGGACAGCTCACTGAGCCGCTCCTCCGGGAGCCGCACCAGCGCGTACTCCTCAAGGAGTCTATCCTTCTCCTCGCACAGCACGAGCCTGCCCCTGTGCAGGAACGCAATGTAATCGCATATCTTTTCCAGATCGCTCACGATGTGCGACGAGAGCAGTATCGAGCAGTTCTCGTCCCGCGTGAAGTCGTTGAAGATATCGAGCAGCTCGTCGCGCGCCATCGGGTCAAGCCCGCTCGTCGCCTCGTCAAGTATCAGGAGCTTTGCCCCGTGCGAGAGCGCCGCAGCGATCGCAAGCTTCATGCGCATCCCGCGCGAATAGTCCTTGAATATCTTATCCGGAGCGAGCGAGAACTTTTTAAGATAGCCCTCGAACGCCGCCGCGTCCCAGTTCTTATACGTCAGCGCCATGACCTTGCCGACGTTCCGTGCGCTCATCACCTCCGGGAAATACGCCTCGTCGAGCACGACGCCGATGTCCTCCTTGACATCCCGGAACTCAGCGCTCCTGTTGTCAACACCGAGCACGGATATCTCGCCCGCGTCCCGGCCTATCGCATTCATGATGAGCTTTATCGTCGTGCTCTTGCCCGCGCCGTTCTCGCCGACAAGCCCCATGATGCAGCCCGAGGGCAGCGTCAGGTCGAAGCTGCCGAGCTGAAAGCCGTCGTAGCGCTTCTCAAGTCCCTTTATTTCAATTGCGTTCATCGCTGTTTTCCTCCTCGCTCCATATAAGCTCCAGCATCCGCGCCGTCTCCGCCTCGTCCATGCCGCAGGGCACGGCGAGCGCGACTATCTCGCGCATATGCTGCTCTATCCTCTTCAGATGCTCCTCGCGCACAAGCTCCATGTTCTTTTCCGCAACGTAGCAGCCCTTGCCGGGCACGCGGTAGATGAAGCCGTCGCGCTCAAGCTCGTCGTAGGCGCGCGTCGTCGTTATCACGCTGATGCGCAGGTCCTTTGCCAGCGCCCGTATCGACGGCAGCATATCCCCCTCCGACAGCTC
>CAKUCE010000335.1 GCA_934643535.1 uncultured Clostridia bacterium
CACTTAAAATCCGCGGCGTACAACAAAAATAAGACCTATCGTTTGGTCATCACCAATGGCGTTGATCTTCCGACGGAGGAGGATTTCCAAATTGACATTGCCTTTGCCGATGATTTTGGCTTTGATTTGTAAGGAGAGGGAATATGAGTGATTTGAATTGCGAAAATACTTCCGCAGATGCCAATGCGGTTCTAAATCAGAAGCTGCGCCAAGTGTTTGATGGGAAAATTGTCCGCAAGGATCTGACCAAGGCCATCAAGGAAGGTGCCAATGTTCCCGTTTATGTTCTGGAATTCCTGCTGGGGCAATATTGCAGTTCAGAGGATGGGGAGATTGTTGAAAAGGGCGTTCAGAACGTAAAGCACATCCTTGCTGATAATTTCGTGCGGCCGGACGAGTCGCAAAAAGTCTTGTCGTTGCTGCGCGAGCGCGGCAGTTATACTGTGATCGACCGGATTACCGTCAAACTGAATATCCGCATGGACCGATATGGGGCGGATTTTTCCAACCTCGGCGTTAAGGACATCCCGATTGCGGCAGAATATGTTTCCAGCTATGATCGACTGCTCTGTGGGGGGATCTGGTGCATTGTGCAGCTTGATTATGAATTTAGTGAAGAGGATCGGCATAACTCTCCTATCCGCATCCGCAAGCTGACGCCGATCCAAATGCCGCATATTGATTTGGATGAGGTCAAGAAAGGCAGAAAGAGCTTTACCAAGGACGAATGGATCGCGCTTCTGCTTCGCTCGACCGGTATGGAGGCCGACCGCTTTACACAGCGCGAGAAATGGCTTTTACTTGCGCGTATGCTGCCTTTGGTAGAGAATAATTTCAATCTTTGCGAGCTTGGCCCGAGAAGTACCGGAAAATCTCACTTGTATAAAGAAATTTCTCCAAACAGTATTCTTGTGTCTGGTGGACAGACTACAGCGGCAAATCTTTTCTACAACATGGCCTCCAAGACCGTCGGACTTGTCGGCATGTGGGACTGTGTTGCCTTTGATGAGGTCGCCGGTATCACCTTTAAGGATAAAGACGGCGTACAGATCATGAAGGACTATATGGCCTCTGGCTCCTTTGCACGCGGCAAGGAGGAAAAAGCCGCTACAGCCTCCACGGTTTTTGTCGGCAACATCAATCAAAGCGTGGATGTCCTGCTCAAAACCTCGCATCTCTTTGAGCCATTCCCCGAAGCGATGGCTTACGATACAGCATTCCTTGACCGTATGCATTGCTATGTTCCGGGCTGGGAGATCCCTAAATACCGACCAGACTTTTTCACCAATGACTATGGATTTATCACCGATTACCTCTCGGAATTCATGCGGGAAATGCGAAAAGAGCCATGGGGCGATTTGAGTGATCCGTATTTTCGCTTTGGAAGTAATCTGAACCAACGCGATACGATTGCCGTGCGTAAAATGGTATCCGGCTTTGCAAAGATTCTTTATCCCGATGGAAACTTCACAAAAGAGGATATAGCTGAGATTTTGACCTATTCCATGGAAATGCGCCGGCGTGTCAAGGAACAGCTGAAGAAAATCGGCGGCATGGAGTTCTACGATGTGAATTTCTCCTACATTGACAACGAAACCTTTGAAGAGAAGCATGTTTCTGTTCCGGAGCAAGGCGGCGGCAAGCTGATTCCTGATGGGGTCGCCAACCCCGGTACGATTTACACCGTATCCCGTTCAAAGCCCGGCATGGTCGGCGTCTACCGTTTGGAAACGCAGATGTTCCCCGGTAATGGGAAGTTTGAACGCACAGGACTTGGCGCAGACCGCGATGCAAAGGAGGCCGCCAATACCGCATTTAATTTTCTCAAGGCGAACGGCGTGAGTATTTCCCGTTCCATCAGCACCACGCAACGCGACTACATCATCAACTATCAGGACCTCAACGGCATTGGTATGACCAAGTCGCTGGCGCTTCCCACGCTGCTGGCGATCGCCTCCGCGGCCCTTGGCAAGCCGACGCTCGGCAGCCTTGCTGTACTTGGTGAGATCAGCATCAGCGGAGCGATTACAAAGGTTGATGAGCTTGCCAATGTCTTGCGGGTATGTCTGGACAGCGGCGCGAAAAAGGTGTTGCTGCCAATCGCCTCGGCAGCTGACCTTGGCACAGTTCCACCGGACCTGATGGGCGCGTTCAGTATAATTTTCTATACGACGGCCCAGGAGGCCGTTTTCAAAGCGCTTGGCGTTGAATAAAACAACAGGCTGACCGCGAGTCATTTTGCAGTAAGCCTGTTTGCCCTATTTAATTGATTTTCCCAGCACCTGTCTGAGCGGGTCTGTGATGCCCTGCGCAGATTGGATCGTTGCGATCATCAGCAGTTCTCCATCGACCTCCGACCAATTCAGATCATATCCGGCGTTGCGGACAAGCTGTGTCAGAAACACGCGCTGTGTGCGGCCGTTGCCCTCTCTGAAAGGGTGGAGATAATTCGTCGAGCAGTAGAAATCGGTGAGTTCCTCTATAAATTCATTGCGTGGGAGTCCTTTCAAGTAATTTTGCTCTTTCAGCCGCCGGAAGGTCAGCGATGCCTGCCGCTCGATATTCTCCGCGGGGCAAAAGACCGTTCCTTTTTTGCTGATGTTCACCGTCCGTATTTGTCCTGACCAATCGTGCAGGTCGGAGAAAAGAAAACGATGGATCACTTTATAGTGGGCAAAGTCAAAGGTGTTTACGGCGGGAGCAGTGAGCCACTCTGCGCTGCGAGCGGACACCAGAACGGTTTCTACTTCATTGAGCTTTGCCTCGTCACGAATATCGAATTTATTGATCAGTATCGCTGTGCCGGGATAGCAGTTATCCGCCATCGGATCTATACGGTAGCCCATCGTGTACTCCTTATCGGGCGAGGATCTCTCGAACGA
>CAKUCE010000336.1 GCA_934643535.1 uncultured Clostridia bacterium
TCACGCACCGCCATCTGGAAGCAGACAAGCTCGTCTGTTTTGAGAAGCAGCGCACTGTGCTGCACGACCTCCAGCATAAGCGTTCCGTTCAGCGCTTTCAGGCACTCCATGAGCTGCGCCGGATTGTACCAGTACACGCCCGCAGGCTCGCCGCTCAGCGCGACCACGTCCATAGCCGTCTCCGAAATGCCATATTCGCTCTCGCAGCGAACAGTCAGCCGGTTTCCTGCAAAGGACAGGGAAAATCGGTTCTGCGTGCCGGTGACACTCAGGGTCTGCGAAATAGTATCGCGGAGCAGGGCGGCGTCGGTCAGGACAGTAAACTGCTGCTTCAGATTGGACAGCACCTGCGACACGGCCAGATACGGCCCATCCATGATGCGTGCGGCAAACGAAAAGTTCTCTTTCGTAAACACAATGGTCTTTCCGGTTGTGCCTACCTGCAATTTCTCACGGTTGTCCACAAGCGCCGCCAGCTTTTCAAGCGAAGCTGCCGGAATGAGGAAGCTGATGTTCCCACGGCTCTCGCGGTCGCCTTTGGCGGACGCAATGCGGAAGCTGTCCGTACTGACCGCCTGCAGGCCGTCCGCACCGAAGATCAGGTTCACACATTTGAGCATGGGGCGGCTTGTATCCTCGGAAACGGCAAACGCTGTTCGTTTGGTGAGTGATGGAATACCGCTCACAGGCACGGTTGCCGCCGGGCACGGGATCTCCATGCGCGGGTATTGTGCCGTGTCCATAACAGGAATGGCATATTCCGCGTTCCCGGAGGAAACAACGAGCTTTCCGTTTTTCGTCTGAAACGTCACACGCTCGCCATCCAGCAGGCGCAGCATTCCGGAGAGAAGCGGGGCTTTTACGACAACACTGCCCTCAGCCTCGATCTGTGCGGGGAGCCGCTGCTCCAACGCGATCTCCAGATTTCCTGACGCAACGGTGAGTGTGTCCTGCTCGGCCTGCAAATACGCGCATTGCAGAATTTCGATCGTGGAGACTCTGGGCGCAATGCGCTCGGCGTTCTGCGCCGCGGCAAGCAGTTCTGTTCGGTTGACGGTGAATTTCATAGCATCCTCCTTTTTACGCAACGGAATCGAATAGACTCAGCTGGTTTTCCAACTGCTGTGTTTTCTTCGTCCGTTTGGCTTTCTGCTGCTCCAGCTGCACCATAGCCGCTTGCAGCTTTTCTTCCTGCTCCACTGTAAACACGCGCTTCGGCTGTTCGATCAGCGCGGGCACGGATTCCGTCGGCAAAGACGGTTCTTCGGCGGGTACTTCCGGTACCTCATGGTCGGGATTTTCAAACGCCATCTTTTTGAACGCCGCCGCGATATCCTCCACATTGTCGCGGATACCGAGCATCAGCTCCTTCGCCATCTGCGAGGTCATGTCCTGCACATCGCTCATTGCGGCAAGCCCTTCCTCGGAAAAGTTTCCTTCAATGAGTCCGGCGACCGCCAGCTTGGATGCCATGAGCTTCAGGCATTTCTGCTGCATGGTGTCCTCGTAGTAGAGCATATAGACCTTGACCGCAGGTGCTTTCTGGTTGATGCGCCAGCTTCGGCGCGACGCCTGCCGCAGCGTAAAGAGCTTGTAGCCCATGCTATAAAACACCAGCGTGGTAAAGGCGTTGAGGTCTAAGCCCGTTTCCACCAGAGATGGATTTACGATCAGCACCTGCATTCCGGCAGCTAGCTTCTTCTGCACCCATTCCTCACGGTCGGTGGTCTTGATCTTGTCGGTCAGGATCTCCGTGCGATAGCCTTCGTCCGTCAACAGCTTTTTGAGTTTCTGCTGCGAATCCGTGCGCACCCAGCTTGTGTAGATGAGCGCACGCTCCCTGTTCTGGATGGCAGCTCTTACGATCTCCAGCGTCCGCTGTTCCTTTTCTCCGAGCGTATCCGCATCCCCGATGTTCTCAGGTTCGACGATGGGTACATCGCTGTCGGGGTAGAGAATGGGCTTCTGGTCATACGGCTGATCCGGATAGACAGTCAACAGATTCAGATACGCGGAAAGAATCTTCTGTGCCGCGCGGCGGTCTGAACGTAAAACCTGTACAAGCTTATGCTCGATCCGCTTGTACTCCGTCTCTACCGCTTCGTCCATCTCACAGGCAATGGGAATTTCCTCGTAGCTGGGGAGTGCCTTGCCCATGTCGGACAGCGACAAAAACGCCGTTTTTTCCAGCAGGAACCGGGAAAACACCAGCGGCGAAACGCCCGGAAGCTGACGCGTCCGAACGCCGCTTTTCTGCGATCTGCGCTTTGCCGCATAGCTTTCATCGGCTTCGGTGTAGGTTGTTTCCACAACGCCATACTCTGTATTGAACAGCGCGGGCTTTTCATGCGGCTTTCCATCTGCCAGCATCAGCTGCGCCGATGTGCGGTAGAGCAGATGAAAAATGCCGGAGCTGTAGCCGTTGATGAGCGTAGCCGTCATGCCGATAACCTTTTTCGCCGTGCCGAACAGCTCCGCCATCGCGTCGCCCTGGCCGCTGTCGTTGTTGTACTCGTGCAGCTCATCTACAATCAGGCCGTCGATTTTTCCGCGATACCGCTTCTTGATGTACGAGCTGAGCGGATACCTTCGGCACGCGCCGCGCGTCGGGAAGTATCCGTCCGAGTTTTCGCGAAGCGCCTGCAAGGCGTCCAGTGCTGCGGGGTTCTTCGTCTTCTGCATGGCATGGACTGCCAGCTTTCGATGCACCCAGCCGTATTCCGGGATCTTGACCCACGGAGAAGGTACGCTTGGATTTACCGCTGTCCACAAGGGACTTTCGCAATTCATACATTGATGATTGCGCCGGTTCTCCATGCGGAACGCCTCCGGTTTCGCGGTCACCCAGTCGTATGTA
>CAKUCE010000337.1 GCA_934643535.1 uncultured Clostridia bacterium
GTTCTTGGCATTGTCAGCGCTGTCAGCGGGGTTATCTATGCTTTCACCCTGTTCTCTTGAAGAGAAGGATGTAATTAAGCACACTTTTGAAGCAGCTGTGCGGGAATGTTATGAAGCATTAGCAAGAAAGGAAATGCATTTCAATGGCAATGATTAAGTGCCCTGAGTGCCAGTCGGACGTTTCCGACCATGCATCTGCGTGTCCCCGATGCGGTTTTCCAATTTCAAGCATTCGGACAAACAATATTATCAAAATAAAAACGCCATCTCCTAATGGCTCCGCACTTGGACAATTTAAAATTATCGATATGGATACAGAACAAGAGCTGCTTCGTGTAGCGCAAGGCGGACTGGTACAGCTCCATTCGCAAAGGCCATTGAACATAGGCATTACTTGGGGAATTTCATCTAAGCCTGCCAAAAGCTGCTGTTTTACAGTCTATCCCGGGAAAAAATATTCTGTATCTTGGACAATGGGATGGCTAATGCCGGGGTTAGTATGTAGCGAAGTAGATCTTTTTGATTCGGATTCTTAAGTCGGTTATAGCTGATTATTAATTCGCCAAGATTGAGGCATTCTAATGTTTTGCACTCGGCGGAAGCGCGTCTCACAAATAAGATAAAGGCAATTCAAAAATCTCCCTTTGAGCAGTGGAGAAAATAGAACCTTTTCCTTCAAAAGCACGCAAAAAGCGGGACTGCCTTTCCACAGGACAGTCCCGCCTTTTGCGTGCTTTTCTTATTAGCCGAAGTACCGCTTCAGTAGGCCCTCGAACGCTTTTCCGTGCCTCGCTTCATCACGGGCCATTTCATGCACGGTGTCATGGATCGCGTCAAGGCCCAGCGCCTTGGCCTTCTTGGCCAGTTCGGTCTTGCCCATGGTGGCACCGT
This sequence comes from uncultured Clostridia bacterium, assembly GCA_934643535.1. Classification (GTDB taxonomy): domain Bacteria; phylum Bacillota; class Clostridia; order Christensenellales; family Aristaeellaceae; genus Limiplasma. Next base: position 892 of record CAKUCE010000337.1, read on the forward strand.
TTTCGGCTTCCACGCGGACGGTCAGGTTTTCCTTGGTGGAAGCGCTGACCATTTCACCCAGCAGCTCGGCAAACTTGGCAGCATGCTCGGCTTCTTCATAAGCGGCCTTTTCCCAGTACAGGCCGATTTCCGGATAGCCTTCCCGATGGGCGGCGCGGGCCATGGCCAGATACATGCCGACCTCGGTGCATTCACCGGTGAAGTTCTCCCGCAGACCCTGCTTGATCTCCTCCGGCACGTCGCTGGCCACGCCCACTACATGCTCGGCGGCCCAGACCTTTTCGCCCTCGGCCTTGACAAACTTGGCGCGGGGAGCCTTGCACTGGGGGCAGAATTCGGGAGCCTCGGAACCTTCGTAAACATAACCGCAAACAGAGCAAACCCACTTCATATTCATGTACCTCCTGAAAAAGTTTTTAGTGATTCTTTTTGGTGGCAGGTCTTTATCGCCTGCATCTATTATATAACCAAACCTGCGGGGAGTGAAACAGCTTTTTTTCAAAAAAACAAAAAATTTTTAGTCGAGGGAAACTTTTTGTCGTTTATCTCGGAAAGGCAGGTTCCTTCGGCCTTTTTTGGCTCAAAAGCACAGGACGGCGGAGGATTCTTCCGAAAACAAAATGTCTCCACCATTTGGCGGAGACATTTTGCTGATGAGGGATAGGGGACAGGGATCGTCCTGCCCAAAACGGCCCTCTTTTTTACTGAGCGTCAGCGGGGGTGAAGGTGGGGGCGAAGCCGGACGCCACGATCAGATCGTACACCTTCTGGGTGTAGATGACCTGCTCCAGCGCCTTGACCCAGTCAGACCCGGCGTTCTCGGGCTTCACGGCCACCACGTTCACGTAGGACTGAGCGGCGAGGCTGTCGGAACCTTCCACATACAGGCCGTCCACATTGGGAACCAGCTTTTCCAGCGTGGCATAGTTACCGTTGATGACCGCGTAGGCCACGTCGGAACGGGCGCCGGTGATCAGCTCGGCATTCAGCTCGACCAGCTCCAGATTCTTGGGATTCTCCACCACGTCCAGAGGCGTGCAGGTGCTTTCCAGACTGGTGCCCTCGGGCAGCTTGATCAGGCCCGCATCCTGCAAAAGCAGCAGCGCGCGGTTCTCGTTCACGGGGTCGTTGGGGATGGCAACCTTGTCGCCGTCGGCAATGTCATCCAGGCTGGTCTTGGTGCCGGCGTAGATGGCCATCGGCTCAAAATGGGTGTAGATCACGGGCACAAGCTGCTCGGCCTCGGAAACGCTGCCGTTGTACTGGGCCAGATAGGGCAGGTGCTGGAAGAAGTTGGCCATCACGTCGCCGGCGGCGGTGGCGGGGTTCTCGATCACATAGTCGGTGGCAATGGTCAGGTCAAGGTCATAGCCCAGAGCGGCCAGATCGTCCTTCACCAGTTCCAGAATCTCGGCATGGGGATTCTCGGTGGCGATCACGGACAGTTTTTCACCGGCAAAGGCAGTGGACAGGGAAAGAACCAGCACCAGGGACAGGATAGCGGCAAACAGCTTTTTCATCGGGGTTTCTCCTTTCGAAATCAGCGTTTTTTATGGTCCAGGCCGCGGGTGAACCGCGTGCCGAAGACGGTGATGATCTGCACCAGTACCACCAGCAGCAGGCTGGCAGAGTACATGATGTCGAATTTGCGGACGTTCAGGCCCTTGGTAATGGCGAGGGCGCCCAAGCCGCCGCCGCCCGCCGCGCTGGCCAGCGCGGTGTAGCCAAGGATCGTCGTCACGCTGATGGCCGCGCCGTTCACCAGAGAAGGAACGGATTCCGGCAGCAGCACCTTGAAAATGATCTGGAAATTGGTGGAGCCCATGGACTGGGCGGCTTCGATAATTCCGTGATCCACTTCTTCCAGCGAGCTTTCCACCATGCGGGCCACATAGGGGAACGCGCTGACGAC
>CAKUCE010000338.1 GCA_934643535.1 uncultured Clostridia bacterium
CTCCCGGTCGATGACCCGACGGATCTTTTCCATCTCGTCCATCAGGTTTTTCTTGTTATGCAGCCGGCCGGCGGTATCCACGATGAGCAGATCGGCCTTCTGGGCTTTGGCGGCCTGTACGCCGTCGAACACCACCCCGGCGGGATCGGCCCCTTCCTTGTGCCGCACGATGGGACAGCGTGCCCGTTCCGACCACACCTGAAGCTGATCGGCAGCGGCGGCGCGGAAGGTATCGGCCGCGCAGAGAATGATCGTGCGGCCAAGGCCCTGAAAGCGCAGGGCCAGCTTGCCGATGGTGGTGGTTTTGCCCACGCCGTTCACGCCCACCATCAAGATAACCATGGGCCATTTCAGCACGGGCTTTTCGACCTCCAACATTCCCACCAGAATGTCCTTCAGCGCGGTTTTGGCCTGCGCCGCCGTGCGAAGCTTCTGCATCCTGACGGTTTCCCGCAGCTTTTCCAGCGCTTCCTCGGCGCAGGCAGCGCCCATGTCGGAAAGGATCATCGCGTCCAGCAGGGCGTCGTAGAGATCCTCGTCAATGGGAGCGTCCGCCTGCAGCGCATCCTCCGTCACCGCGGCGATCTGCTCGCGGCTCTTGCTCATGCCCTGCCGGAGCCGGGCGAAAAAGCCTTTTTTCTCACTCATCATGCTGCCTCCTTTGCGCCGTAGCGCTTCGTGATCAGGGTTTATTGGTAATCCTTCAAATTGACGCTGACCATACTGCTGATGCCCCGTTCCTCCATGGCCACGCCGAAGAGCGTATCGCAGCGCTCCATGGTGCCCTTACGGTGGGTCACGACGATGAACTGGGTATCTTTGCTGAATTCCTTCAGATAGTCGGCGAAATAACTGATATTGGCGTCGTCCAGAGCGGCCTCGATCTCATCCAGAATACAGAAGGGCGTGGGTTTCAGCTTCAGCATGGCGAACAGAATGGCGATGGCCGTCAGGGCGCGTTCGCCGCCGCTGAACAGGCTCAGAAGCTGACGCTTTTTCCCCGGCGGCTGGACGATGATCTCAATGCCGCAGTTCAGTGGATCGTTGGGATTGCTCAGGGAGATTTCTCCGCTGCCGCCGCCGAACAGCCGCTGAAAGGTCTCGGAGAAATACTGCTGCATCAGACCGAACTGGCTGACGAACTGCGTCTCCATCTGGCCCAGAAGCTGCGTGATCAGTTCCTGCAGGTCGTTCCTGGCTTTTTCCAGATCTTCCTTCTGGGCGTTCAGGCCGGTGTAGCGTTCCGACAGCTGGGCGTATTCCTCGATCGCGCCCACGTTGACGGAGCCAAGGCTGCGGATCTGTTCCCGCAGGGAACGGGCCTGCCCGTCGGCCTCGCTTTCCCGGAACGGCGCTTCGGGGTAGGCCTGGCCCAATTCCTGTGCGCCTGCGTAGCTAAGCTCATAGGTGTCCCACAGCCGGTCGCACAATTGACTCAGGTCGGTCTTGATCCGGTTCTGGGCGATCTCCTGCCGGTGCAGGCGCTCGTTTTCGTGACTGACCAGCTGCTGTGCGCCGTCGATCTCGCCTTGCAGTTCCCGCAGCGCTTTCTGCTGCTGTTCCTGCCGCAGCTGGGCGGTTTCCACGTTCTGCTTCGCGCTGTCCACGGCGCTTTCGGCCTTCGCCGCGTCCTCTTCCGCCTGAACACGCTCTTCAGCGGCCTGGTTCATTTCCGCAAGCGCGTTATCGCGCTTCTGCGAAAGTTCCTGCAGTTCTTTGCGGCAATCGTCCCGGTCGCCCGTCAGGCGTTTTTGATCCCGTTGCAGGCGGTCGCAGTCGTGTTCGGCATTCTGCAGGGTCAGCATCGCGTCGGTCAGGGCTTCCTGCGCCGCCTCCCGTTCCCGGCGGGCCGCGTCCAACTGCCGGGTCAGCGCTTCGGTACGGCGGTTCATTTCTTCCATGCCGCCGTCCTGCTGGGTGGAAAGATTTTCCATCTTCTGAAGCTCTTCCCGGATCTCCGTCAGGCTTTCCTCCAACTGACTGATGGCCCCGGACAACTCCTCCATGCGCTGGCGGTGCTTGTCCCATTCGGACTGTGCAGCCTTCAGATGCTCGGTATCCCGAACCACGGCGATCTCCTGCTGATGCAGTTCGTTTTGAGCCGCTTCCCGGCGTTCTTTTTCGCCGCCGCGCCGTTCCTCCATCTCGGCAATTTCCGTCTGGGCCTGCTGGACGCTTTGATTGTAGCGGTTCAGGTTTTCCTGCAGTTCCTGCATTTCCCGTTCCCGGCCCAGCAGATTCTGTGCCTTCTGCTGAATGCTGCCGCCGGTCATACTGCCGCCGGAATGCATCACGTCGCCCTGCAGCGTCACCAGACGAAACGCCTGGTTGCCCGCGCGCATGATGGCGATGCCGCTGTCCAGATCCTTCGCCACGACCGTTCGACCCAACAGGCTCTCCACGATGCCCCGGTATTCGGGATCGTAGCCGCAAAGCTCGCTGGCCACGCCTACACAGCCGGGCATATTCAGCACCCGTCGCTCGCTGGGATTCAGCGTCCGCCCGTGAACGGTGGTCAGGGGCAGGAAGGTGGCGCGGCCAAGCCGGTTCTGCCGCAGATATTCGATCAGACGCTTCGCGTCCTGCTCGTTTTCCGTCACGATATTCTGCATGGCCCCGCCCAGCGCCATATCCATGGCCGTTTCGTACTCTCTGGGCACCCGAAGCAGCATGGCCACCACGCCCCGAACGCCGGAAAGCCGCTGCTTTTTCGCATAGCTCAGAGCATTCTTGACGGAATACTGATAGCCCTCGTAACCGTCCTGCAGTTCCTTGAGGGTGCGCAGCCGGGTATCGGC
>CAKUCE010000339.1 GCA_934643535.1 uncultured Clostridia bacterium
GTAAAAATAGCCCGTCTGGCATTCCGCTAGCGGATAGTGAGTTTCCTCGGCCAGCTTCAAATGGCCTTCAAAGCATTTTTCAAACTGTCCGGAGTTCCAATAAAGCTCCATCAGTTCATTGCAGCGGTCAAATTCCGGGCAGGGTTCGTAATACTCTGCGTGCATAAGCTCTCCTTATTTTACGGGCAGGCGTTGGACAAGCGGATCCAGTCGTCTACGCTCAGTTCTTCGGCCCGGGCCGTGGGCGCGATTCCCGCCTGCTCCATGGCGGCCTTCAGGGCTTCCGGCTCCACGGCGCTGCGCAAAGCGTTGGACAGAGTCTTGCGGCGCAGGTTGAATCCGGCCCGCAGCAAACTGAACAGACGCCGTTCGTTTTGAACTTCCGACGAACGGCTTCGGTTCATCTCCAAATGAACAAAAGCGCTGTCCACCTTGGGCGGCGGGGTGAATTTCTCCGCAGGGACGATGCATTCCAGCCGGGGAGTGCAGTAATACTGGCACTTCACGCTCATCAGTCCGTAAGCCGGCGTAGAGGGAGCGGCCATCAGCTTTTCCGCCACTTCCTTCTGGATCATCACGGAGATCTGCCGGATGGGCAGGCCGTTTTCCCAGAGGGCTTCAAAAATGGGCGTGGTGATATTATAGGGAATGTTGGCGATGACCAGAAAATCGTCTCCCAGCGGCGCGCAGAGTTCCTGGAGATTTTGCTTGCGGATGTCCCCCTCCACGATCTCCAGATTGGAAAAAGCGGCGGTATTGACCTTCAGAAAGGGAATGATGTCGTGATCGACCTCCACGGCCAGCACCTTCCCGGCGTGTGGACAAAGATGCCTGGTAAGCATTCCGCTGCCGGGGCCGATCTCCAGCACGGCGTCCGCCTTCGTAACGCCGGTGCTAAGCACCAGTTCCTCCAAAAGCGTTTCGTCGTAAAGAAAGTTCTGCCCCAGATCGTGCTTGTAGCCGTGGCCTTCCTCCCGGCGGCGCTGCGCCCGTTCAAAGGATTTCTTCATAGCGGTTTACTGTTTCATTCCTTCCTCGTCGATCTGTACCGTTTCCCGGCCGAAGGCGTCGATCAGGCTTTGCTGAGCTTTATCCAGCGTCTGATGGACCGCCTCCTGCGCCGCGTCTGTCTTTTCCAGAACGGCCTCGAAATGGCAGGGCTTGCCGCTGGCCTGCTGCAAAAAGTCCTCGATCTGCTTTTTTCGATTGGGCTGGTTCAGCTTTTCGAAAGAGATGCCCTTCTTGGACAGGGGCAGGCTGATACGGTACACGCCGTTTTCTTCGCCGATGAACTTTTCGTTGCGGATCAGGCCCAGCAGCGGCGGATTATTCTTGGCGATCAGGTTCAGCGTCTGCTTCCAGACCTCCTGCGCGTCGCCGCTGACCACGATCGGCTTGGGGGCGGGCTTTGCAGCTTTAGGCGCGTCCGTTTCCCCAGCGGGCGCAGTCTTGGTCTTTTTCGGTGCCTCACTGCTCTCGGCACGAACGGCCAGCTTTCCGCTGGCAATGTCGCTCTGAATGGCGCTCAGCTTTGCTTCCAGTTCGCTGATGCGCTCTACCAGCGCCGACACGTCCTCGCCCCGCTCGGTTTCACAGGCGTGAAGGGCCGCGCTTTCCAGCCCGATTCTGGGCGTGGAGGCGAAGCGAAGCTCTCCCTCGGCATGCAAGAAGCCGTCCAGCACCCGCAGGAGCCGCTGGAACGAAAAGCGCTCCGCCTGCTCCCGAAGGCGCTGTTCATCCTCGGTGGTCACATCCAGCAGCGCGGCGGCGTTCTCCTTCACCGCCTGCACGGTCATCAGCATCCGGCAATGGCTGCTCAGATCCTTCAAAAACACCTGCGGTTCCCGGCCGGAACGCATCAGCTCGTCCACCTTGCGCAGAACGCCCGCCGCATCCCGGTCGGCGATGCAGTCCATGAACGCAAATAGGAATTCCCGGTCGGAGGTGCCCAGCGCGTCCCGCACCTGCGCGGCGGTGATCGTTCCATCCTCCGCACCGGCTACGCACATGTCCAAAATGCTGAACGCATCGCGCATCGCGCCCTCGGCGGCCCGCGCTACCAGCTGCAGTGCCTCCGGCTCGGCGGTCATCTGAAGCTCGTCCAGCGCTTCCTTCATGCGGCCGATCATCAGTTCCGACGGAATGCGCCCGAAGTCATACCGCTGCACCCGGGACAGAATGGTGGCCGGGAGCTTCTGCGGCTCGGTGGTCGCCAGAATGAAGACCACATGGGCCGGCGGCTCCTCCAGCGTTTTCAGAAGCGCGTTGAAGGCGGCGGTGGACAGCATGTGAACTTCGTCGATGATATAGACCTTATATTTTCCCATCTGTGCGGGATAACGCACCTGTTCCAGCAGCTCGCGAATGTTATCCACGCTGTTGTTGGAGGCTGCGTCCAGCTCCAGCACGTCCATGGTGCTTTCCGTCTGAATGGCCCGGCAGACCTCACATTGACCGCAGGGGTCGCCGTGGTTGGGATTCAGGCAGTTAATGGCCCGGCTCATCAGCTTGGCCATGGTGGTTTTACCCGTTCCGCGGCACCCGCAGAACAGGTAGGCATGGGCGATCTGCCCCGTTTCGATCTGATGCCGCAGGGTCCTGACCGTTGCGGTCTGCCCCACCACGCTTTCAAAGGTCTGAGGCCGCCAGCGGCGGTATAATGCTTGATAGGCCATGCTTTGCTCCTATATCCATGAAAAGTCAAGGTTCCCTGTTTATCATACCCTTTTCGGCGGAGCTGGTCAAGCGGCGGAAAGCAGGCTTTTCCGCAGAAAAAAGCCCGTAGAAGGAAGGGAAG
>CAKUCE010000340.1 GCA_934643535.1 uncultured Clostridia bacterium
CAACAATTCTCCCAAGAACTACGGACTGACCATCGTGGGCTACCTGTATCGCTACGGCTTTGAAAAGGTCGATAAATTCGGCTTTGCCAGCGCCGTGGGTCTGGTGCTGCTGGCAGGCGCGATGATCATCACCGTGGCCCAGCTGTACCTGACGGGAACCATCGGCCGTCGGAAGGAGGCGTAAGGATATGCGTAAGGAAAAGAGCGAGAAAAACGTCGGTTACAATCCTGCGGCGCGGTTCTTCCTGATGCTGTTTTTTGCGGTAATGGCCATTCTGATCCTGATCCCGCTGTACGCGCTGTTGCTGGGCACCTTTAAGGGCGGCGCGGAGCTGTTCGTCAGCGGCCTGAATCTGGACCCTACGCCGGAAAAGCTCCATCTGCGGGCATGGCGCTACCTGTTCACCGGCATTATGAGCAACGGAGAGTATCAGCCACACGATTACTTCATCTGGTACAAGAACAGCTTCCTGCTGGTTGTGGTGCAGGGAACGCTGACGCTGCTGATCTCTTCCATGGTGGCTTACGGCTTTTCCAAGTATCAGTTCCGTGGCAAGAACGTCCTGTTCCTGTGCGTGCTGCTGGTCATGATGATCCCGCTGGAAATTCTGATGCTGCCCATGTATACGCAGATCAACGCCATGGGTCTGCGGGACAGCTACGCCGGGGTGATGCTGCCGTTTCTGGCCAACATGAGCGCGATCTTTTTCTTCAAGCAGTTTCTGGAGGGCGTGCCCGGCGACCTGCTGGATGCGGGACGGGTGGACGGCTGTACGGAGTACGGAATTTTCTTCAAGATCATCATGCCGATCATGAAACCTGCCTATGCCTCCATGGCTGTGCTGGTGGGAATGGGCGCGTGGAACGGCCTGCTCTGGCCGCTTCTGGTCATTTCCAGCATGGACAAATACACCATCCCGTTGGGGCTGAACACTCTGTTTACGCCCTATGGCAACAACTACGACCTGATGATCACCGGTTCCTGTTTCGCTATTCTGCCCCTGCTGCTGCTCTATTTGCTGGCGCAGCGCTTTATCATCGAAGGCATGACCGCCGGTTCGGTGAAGGGCTGAATCATATACTCACACCATAAAGGAGAAAAACCATGAAAAAAGCCACAATGATTATGGATCGGGATTTTGCCATCGGAAAGATCGACCCCAGGATCTATGGTTCCTTTATTGAGCATCTGGGCCGGGCCGTATATGGCGGTATTTATGAGCCGGGTCATCCGACGGCGGACGAAAACGGATTCCGGCGCGACGTGATCGAGATGGTGCGCAGACTGGGCGTGCCGGTCGTGCGCTATCCGGGCGGCAATTTCGTATCCGGCTTCAACTGGGAGGACAGCATCGGCCCTCGCGATCAGCGCCCCAAACGGCTGGATCTGGCATGGTTTACTACGGAAACCAACGAAGTCGGTCTGCATGAATTTGTGGATTGGGCGAAGAAAGCCGACACGGAAGTGATGTACGCCGTCAATCTTGGCTCACGGGGAGCGGACGCCGCCCGCAACGTGGTGGAATATGCGAATCATCCCTCCGGCAGCTACTGGAGCGATCTGCGTATCCGGAACGGCGCGAAGGATCCCTTCGGTATCAAGCTGTGGTGTCTGGGCAACGAAATGGACGGCCCGTGGCAGATGTGCCACAAGACGGCCACGGAATACGGCCGCGCCGCCTGTGAGGCCGGCAAAATGATGAAGTGGGTCGATCCGTCCATTGAACTGGTGGCCTGCGGCTCTTCTTCTTATGAAATGAGCACCTTCGGAAGCTGGGAATATCAGATGCTGGACGAATGCTATGATCAGATCGATTATGTGAGCCTGCATCGCTACTATGGGAATCCCAGCAACCAGACGGCGGATTTCTTAGCCCGTAATATGGATCTGGACGCTTTTATCAAGACGGTCGTTTCTATCTGCGACGCGGTGAAGGGCAAGAAGCACAGCAGGAAACAGGTGAACCTTTCCTTTGATGAGTGGAACGTCTGGTATCACTCTAATCAGCAGGATCAGGAAATCTGGAAGCGGGACAAGTGGGACCGGGCTCTGCCGCTGCTGGAGGATATTTACAACTTTGAGGACGCGCTGCTGGTCGGCGCGATGCTGATTACGTTCCTCCGCAATGCGGATCGGGTGAAGGTGGCCTGCATGGCGCAGCTCGTCAACGTCATCGCGCCGATCATGACCCGCAATGGCGGCGGCGTTTGGGCGCAAACCATTTTCTGGCCTCTGATGCATGCTTCTCAATATGGCCGTGGAACAGCGCTTCGTCCGGTTCTCGACAGTCCGAAGTACGATTGCAGTGATTACACGGATGTGCCGCTGGTGGACGCTACCGCCACGCTGGGAGACGATGGCTCTGTAACGATTTTTGCCGTAAATCGCGATTTGAAGGATGACATCGCGCTGGAAGCAGACCTGCGGGCTTTTGGCGATCTGAGGGTGCTGGAGCATATCGTGCTGCATCATGACGATGTGAAGGCCGTCAACACCGAAAAAGCGCCCGACAATGTCGCGCCGCGTGCAGGCAAGGGGGGAACGCTGGATGGAGGCCGGCTGGAGGTTGTGCTTCCTTCCCTGAGCTGGAATGTGATCCGACTGGGAAAATAAGGGAAAAAACGTATCATGGGGGCCGCGCTGTAAAAGGCGTGGCCTTTTCACTTTGGAGATACTGCCGTGGCTCATAAAGCATTCTTGTTTGCTCCATCAATTTTTTTATGACAAAATGTCTTTACGGAACAAAGAAAAAAACATATAATGGC
>CAKUCE010000341.1 GCA_934643535.1 uncultured Clostridia bacterium
AGTTCCAGAACATTTTTCGCGCCAAGGACGGCGTATTGACGGAGCTGGTGGAGTTCATGTTTGAAAACCAGTTCGCCATGGCGCGAAGCGCGGCGGGCGCGAAGCTTCCGCCGGTCTATGTCTACGCGGTAGAAACAGCGATCCAGATGACCCTGACGGAGCTGAACGAAAACCTGCGAGAGATCTACATTGAGGCCTACACGCAGAAGGAAGCCTCCGAGTACATCCAGCGCGAAACCGCCAGGGAGCTGTATCAGATCTTCGGCCCGTATCAGCCGGAGCTGACTGCCCGCGATTTTTATGACATGGAGATCGGCTCGGCCGGCATCATGCGCGGCTATATGGCGCACCCTTGCAGCGAGGAGCTGACGCTGGAAAAAAAGCTGCGCCTGTTTCTCACCATGAGTCTGCGGACGTATAATGTCCCGAAGGAGGAGATGGAACAGGCCATCCGTTTCGTGGAGGGGCTGGATATCCGCAACATCTCCGAGCGGGTTATGCAGAAGCTGTTCAAGGCGCTGGCAATGCGCTTTGAGTTCTCGCTTACGGAGCTCACGCTGTCCGCGCAGGAATAGCATCCAATATGTATTTATGGAGCACTCCCCTGCACCGGAATATATCCCGGCGCGATCACCGCCTGCTCCAAAACGCGCCTTCCGCTGGGGATGGGAGGCGCGCGAGAAGAAAGCGAGGAATAACCATGAAAAAACGACTGCTCAGCATCCTGCTCACCTTATGTATGGCATTGAGCCTTTTGCCGTCCGTGGCCTTTGCCGAGGGCGGCGCAAAGGCCATACAGCCTGGCACAGGCAGTATCCACAGCTATGACACTTCTGGCGGCTACAGCTACATCTATTATGGCACATGGCGCAGCAGCCCCATCAAATGGCGCGTTCTCGATACCAAAGCGAACACCGGCGCAGCGGACGCACTGTTTTTGCTGACGGACGAATGCCTGTACCCGCTTCCAGGCGACTTGTATGCCTGTTATATTCAATTCAATCCGGATGGTAAACCAGACAGACACCTCTGGAAGGGCAGTACGCTGCAAAACTGGTTCAAAAACACCTTTTACAGCGGCGAAAACAGCGCCTTTACCTCCTCCGAGCGCGCGCTGATCTCTGCGACAACTCAGGCAGGCAGCATGTATACATTATCGAATCTCCACATGAGACTCCAAATATGCGCTCTGGAAGCGGAACATGTGTTTGCTCCTTCCATTCAGGATATATTTAATGCAGACTATGGGTTTACCGATTCAGCGTCGCGTATCGCGGGGCCGATCAAGTCTTCGGGTCGCGGTACGCAGTATTGGCTTCGCTCATTCGAAACCAGCGAAGAGATACCGTTTTTGGTCGGCGAAGATGCCAGCCTGATGGGTGATTATAGTGGTAACCCGGCTGCGGTTCGTCCCGCCATGAACCTTTCGACCGCAGGAAATAATATTCTCTTTGTCTCCGCAGCCGTGGGCGGCAAGCCCTCCGGCGGGCTGGCAGAGATCCCCGCATATACAGGAAACGAGTGGAAGCTGACGCTGAAGGACGCCTCCCGCAGCGGCTTCTCTGTGACCACCGCAAATCTTTCCGCGTACACCAGGGGCGGAACGGTGAAGATTGGCTATACCGGCGCAAAGACCGGCGCAAACGAATACGTTTCCGCCATGATTCTGGACGCGGCAGGCAACCCGGCGTATTATGGCCGCAGCTCTGCCGCGCTCACGGACGAAAATGGCACGGCAGAGCTCACAATCCCGGCGCTCGCTGAGGGAACATATACGCTCAAGGTTTTCAACGAGCAGTACAACGGCGATAAAATGACCGACCTCGCCAGCGCTTTCGCAGACGTTACGCTGACGGTGAAGGAAGGGGTCGATGAGCAGTTTGCCCTCACCCCCGGCGGCAGATACTACTTCGACCTTTCGGCGCGGAATATCCCGGGCACAGTGAACAGCAATTTGCCTGATGCTACCCTGCACTATGTGCCGTTTACCTACACCGGCACGGTGTATGCCTATTCGCTGAGCAGCAATTCCAGCGGTGTGGCAAGCTCTTCTCAAGCAGCGTCGACCGCAGCGAACAGCAGCGCACAGTATGGCTATGCCCGCGACCACAGCCTGTTCATTGCGGATTACGCCGTGACCCATAGCGTGAGCTGGCTTGATTTGAATGCGGCAAGCCTTATTTTCGGAAAAGACTATGACAGCGGAAATATAAGCTATGCGCTTCGCGTACCGTCCGTAGGAAGCCATCACAAGTCTGGCAGCGATGCCAATGAACACGGCGATCCGGAGAATAACGAATGGGACGCGATTCTGAACAAAGCGAGTCAGGATTGGCAGGATAATACAACAGGCTATATCAAAAACTGGAAAGAGATGTACTCCACGGGACAGGATACAGCCGAGTCTCCCTCTACCGGCACCTCGCAGCGTATGAAGCGCGGGTACACTTCGGTTCGATGCCTGTACTTCAGCAATGCAGGAACTCCGTTTCCATACGACGGCTTCCGCCCCGTCCTTGAAGTCCTGCACGCTGATACGCTCGGTTCTGACGCTCTCAAAACCGTAGCGCTCGACTTAAACGGCGGCAGCATTGGCGACGCCACAGGCACGGTGAATATCGTTGTGAAGAACGGCGAAAGCTTCACCGCCCCCAGCGGCAAGGGTCTGACCCGGCCGAACGGTAACACCGACAGCTATTTCTGGTGGTTGGGCAGCGATGGGG
>CAKUCE010000342.1 GCA_934643535.1 uncultured Clostridia bacterium
GTGTATTTCTTCCCGTTCAAGGTACAGCTGATCATACGGTTTCCTCCTCTTATAAAATGAAGCCGTCGCGCAGCGCCTGTTCATAGGCCAGTCTGCGTTCTTCATCTTCGGCTTTCACTTTTTCAATCAGTTCCTGCGGTGCGCCTTCTTTGAACTGGTCAGTCTCAAAATCATACCATTTCTGAAAATCCGGATCATCGTAATAGCGCGGCGTTGCCATGGACATTTATCTCAGCCTCCTCAAAATTTTATCCAGTTCAATCATGAATTCCCGTGCCATGGGCCTTGGGTTCTCAGAACGCATTCCTTCGGCAAAGGCTTCTGCAAACCATTCCAGCGTATTGGTCGCTCCATAGCGGGAAAGCTGACGGGAAATCTCCGCTGTGGATGTGCCCACATGCAGCTTATCGGCGATTTTCGCCTGTAGCTCACTTGAATTGCGATACCAGTCATGGGAAAAAAGGCCATCGTCGCTGTGCTGCGTAATATAGCCGTCAATCGCATGACCGATTTCGTGCGTCAGAATGGCGGCCCAATCCGTACCGGCAGGATGCCAGTTTGCGCGAATATCGCGGACATAGGAGCGTTCCAGCTCCTGCAAACGCCGGTACATGGTGTTGCTGACGCGAATCTGACCGGTCGCCAGATTGCAATCCGCATAAGTGCCGCTGCCGAGATCAAAGGACTTGACCCCGCTGAAAAAGCCCTTCAGCTGAGGATAGCGGTCAAAGACCTGCTGATAGGCTTTGGCAATGCCGCGTGCCGCTTCAAGATCTACACCATTCAAAGAAATATAGCTGCCGGGCCGGAACCAGTCCTGATTGCGCAGCCAGCTGTTCAGCTGTGTAATGCTGGTCAGCCGGTCAATGGCGCTGGCTCCGCGACCGGCAGTCATCCGGTGACTATGTCCGCCTCTTCCTCCCATGACATTACCTCTTTTCCTGCGCGTGCGCAAGTCCAGCGTGGAAGGAAGTGTGCTTTTCAATATTGCCGGTGCAGCCCTCTGGCACGTCGCCGAAGAAAAGAATCTTCTCAGGCTTTAGCCGGGCTATCATCTCGCTGTATCCCAGCAGGAACAGCCGCCTTGCCTCTGGGGCTTTTTGCGTGCCCACAGAGGATACAGCCACAGTGCCGCCGATGGGTTCGCCGTCAAAGCACCAAGCGAAGCTGTCCTCGTCGCTCCAGCAGATGGACGGAATCACCGTCAGCCCCATCTGCTGCCAGAAGGCGGCCAGAAGGTGCTTGCGCCAGTGGTTGTAGATCTGAACCGCAGGCGGGTAATCCGTAAACAGGCTGAAATCCGGCGAAAGCACCGCCCGAAACTCGTTGAGCAGCTTGGCATACCGGTCAGGGTCATTCCAGCAGCGCTCGAACAGGTAATCGTCGATGAAGAAGTGAACCCCGTGCGCCCCGCGCAGCGCGTCCGAACGGGCGCTGTTGAAGGGAATCCAGCGGATTTTTTCCGCGGCAGACACAGGCTGAATAATGGGAATCTGATACGGCCCGGTACATTCAAACTCGCCCAGCTGTAGATTGTGGCCGTTTCGGCTCAGCGCTTCCAGAGACAAAAGGTTCACCTCCATGTAAAAACACACCGCCTGCCGGGGGTGAGCCGACAGCGGTGTGCATAATTGAAATGGTTTGTTGTTACGGGCCGGGCGCGGTAAACGTCGGCTCGTACACCTCCGTCAGGAAGGTGGCGGCCTTTTCAGCGGTAAAACCGTTCTGCCCCTCGTCCGCCACCGCCTGATAACGGTTGTCGTGGGTGCGCTTGATGGCCGTCCACTCGATTTCACCGGTCTGGCGGGTGACGTTCGTGCCTTCCTTGGTGGCGTAATTTTCCGTGACGGGCTTCGCTCTGACCTTGAACAGCCAGACGTAGCGGAAGCTGCCGTCCGACTTTTCCGACTTGAAGCCCACGGCGAAGTAAGGCGGACGGTCGGAAGCCGTGCGTACCAGCACACCGTTGTCATCGATCTGGTTGCCAAACACCATTTCGTGAATGGCCAGCGGCACATCGGCCATTTTGGTCTTGAATGTCAATTCGGGATCGGGATACAGCACGTCGAATTCCACGTCGTCGGCGTGCTGCACGTCCGGATCGGCATTTTCAGGGGTGATGGATGCTTCGATTGCGCCCGCCATCAGCTGAAGCGTGCCATAGGTATGCTCGGTTTCGGTATCCTTGGTCAGCGGCGCGATAACCACGTTTTTCAGGCCGACCGTCGAGGAAACCTGCGGAGAAGCGGTAGGCGTTGCCATGTGTATAATCCTCCTTTAAAGTTGGTCGATTGCGTCCCGCAGCCCGTCCCGGATGATCTCATAGGCTTCATCCGAACGGGTATCGTAGGCGGGACGGATAAAAGGATGCGCAGGCGCTGGGGCCGGGCCGCCATGGCCATACTCCACAGGCGGGGCGTAATAAGCGCCCTCCTCCTTGCGATGTACGCCAATGGTGATGCTCTTCCCGCTGTACCTGCGCTTGCGTACCTTACCGGTTTGGATGGAGCGGTTCAGTACGCCGGTAATAATCTTGGGATCGCTGGAAGCGTTGGCCTTCATCTGCTCGTAGATGGGGACGGCAGCAGCTTCCAGAATGCGCTTTGCCACGGGAGCGCCCGCGCCGTCCGCGTCCATGCGGCTGGCCATGCCCGCGATGTCGGTCATGAGGCTGTCAAAGCCGTCCGTATCAAGGGACATGAGGCACTTCCGTTCTC
>CAKUCE010000343.1 GCA_934643535.1 uncultured Clostridia bacterium
CAGTATAAGCGCGAAAGGAGCCCTCTCATGATTGATTTTTCGCTGCAGATCCCCACAAAAATTTATTTTGGCCGCGATTCCCTTTCCCATCTGGAAGAAGAAGTGCGCCGTTACGGCACACGGGTGCTGCTGGTGTACGGCGGCGGCAGCATCAAACGGATCGGACTGTATGATAAGGTGACGGCCATTTTGAACGGACTGAACTGCCATGTCTGGGAAATTTCCGGCGTGAAGCCCAATCCCCGTCTGGGACCGGTCTGCGACGGTGCGGCGCTCTGCAAAGAGCGGCAGATCGATCTGGTGCTGGCCGTGGGCGGCGGCAGCGCCATCGACACGGCCAAGGCCATCGCCAACGCCGCCTGCTACGACGGCGATCCCTGGGATCTGTTTGAAGGCAGAGGCAAAAACGACCGGGTGCTTCCGCTGGGCGTGATCGTTACGATCCCGGCAGCCGGCAGCGAAATGAGCGATTCCAGTGTCATTACCCGGGAAAGCGATCTGTGCAAGCGCGGCCGCAACACGCCGTTCAACTATCCCAGGTTCTCCATTCTCAACCCGGAGTACACCTTCTCCCTGCCCGCCTTCCAGACGGCCTGCGGCGCGGTGGACATCATGGCCCATATGATGGAGCGGTATTTCACCAATACGGAGCATGTGGAGCTGATCGACCGCATGACCGAGGGCGCGCTGAAGACCGTCGTTCACAATGCGCCCATCGCCCTGCGCCACCCGGACGATTACGACGCGCGGGCCGAGATCATGTGGGCGGCTGCGCTGGCGCACAACGGTCTGCTGGGCACGGGCCGCGTCACCGACTGGGCCAGCCACAAGCTGGAGCATGAACTGAGCGCCCTGTATGACATCGCTCACGGCGCGGGACTGGCCATTGTTTTTCCCGCGTGGATGAAGTATGTTCTTTCCAAAGGCTGCACCGAAAAGCTGCGCCAGTTTGCCGTGCGCGTGTTCGACGTGCCGGAGAATTCCGGTACGGATGAGGCGATCGCCATGGAAGGCGTCGCGCGGCTGGAGCGTTTCTACCGTTCGCTGGGTCTGACCACTACCCTGCATGAGAACGGCATCGGCGAAGAAAACCTTGACCGTATGGCGCAGCGGGCCGTAGCGCTGGGCGGCGGCAAGCTGGGCAATTACTATCCCATTCGGGAGGAAGACGCGCGGGCGATCTACCGGCTGGCGCTGTAAAACCTTCTTTGACCGGCAGCCCCGCCGCCATCCGGAAACGGCGGCGGGGCTTTTGACATGGAACGAAACGGAAGGCCAGCCGCCGAAAAGGCTGCGGCGTTTCCGAAACCAATGGACCCCGACAGACAGGAGAGGATTTTATGCCGGAATTTTTGCCCGTGTTCTCAGAAGAGCAGGCCGTTTCGCTTTTCTCTGCGGAAAGCATTGCGGAGCTTTCGGTGCGCAACACCAGCCGGGAGGGCGGCGATTTTCGGGAGGCGATATTCGTTCGCTTCACTTCCGGGAATCGGCTGGTCATAAAGCTGGCCCAAAACGCCTTCACCGATCCCGAGCGCATCGGCATGTGGCGGCGCTGCGCCGGTGAATATCGCCGTCTGGGCTTTTACTGTCCTGAAATTCTGCCTGCGCTCAGCGGCGAATTTCCAGCGTTGCTTTACAAAGGTCATTCCTGTTTTGCTTACGCGGAGGAATTCGCACGCTACGCCTCCGCCGACCGCTGCCCCAATGCCAGGCCCTTCCGGGACGAGCTGTACCGGATGACGGCCCTGATCGCCGCCCAGAAATTCCAGTATACCGATCTTCCCTCCGCTTATTGCCTGTTCGACACCTTCGGCGACGATGAAACGGACGAAGTGATGGAAAACGCGCTGGAGTTCCGGCGGTACAGCCGCACGCTGCCGGAGCGCTTTTCGAAGCAGGCGGACCGGATCTTTGCGCGCTGGGAAGAAAACCGCGCCGGACTGGAAAAGCGCTATGCAAAACTGCCCACGTCTGTGTTCCAGGCAGATCTGAACGATACCAACGTGCTGCTGGATGAACAGGGGCGCTTCGCGGGCATTTATGATTTCAATCTGGCCGGGAAAGACGTCTTCCTGAATTATCTCTTCCGGGAGATATACGAAGGTTCTCTGGCCGAAGAACGGAACGCCATTCTGGCCGCGCTGCAAGTATGCGCAGGCGTGTACTGCTTTTCCGACGCCGAAAAAGAAGCGGCGCTGCCGCTCTACCGCTGCCTGAAGCCGCTCTGGTTTACGCGTGTGGAAGCATTGAAGGATGCCGGTACCGACGAGACGGCCATTCAGAAATGCCTTGATGAAATGGAGAGCGCACAGACGCAGGACATTGACTTTCGCGGCGCGATGGAGCAGCCGCAGCCAGCGGACAGTTGCCGAAGCTGACAAACGGGCCGCTTTTTACATTTCCTTCCATCCCCCGCTTCTTTTTTCGGCAGGACTCCCCCGCCGCCGCGGCGAATTTTCTGTTATTCTGTTCTGACGGATACAAAAGCATCGGAAAGGATTCGGCTATGACAAATACGAACGCGGCAAACGATGTCAAAGACTTTCTGCGTCAGGTGGCGCACGTGACTCCCTCCCCCCGGCAATTAAAATGGTACGAGCGGGAGTTTTACGCCTTCGTGCATTTTTCGCCCAATACCTATACCGGGCTGGAATGGGGACGGGGCGAC
>CAKUCE010000344.1 GCA_934643535.1 uncultured Clostridia bacterium
ATGTGATGAACATCGGCGACGAGATCGAGGTCAAGGTCAGCGAGATCGACTCGCAGGGCCGCGTGAACCTGATCCGTAACGATATCACCTATCCCGCTGCTAACGAAGGCGGCTCCCGTTCCGGCAACGGCGGACGCGGAAACCGGCCTCCCCGCAGGGATGGACGTCCCTTCGGCGGCGGAAACGATCGCACCTGAGGGTAAGTAAACAAGCGGAACAGCCGCCGGTTGCAGGACAAGCGCCTGAAGCCAGGCGGCTTTTCGCCCATTATCAGCCATCAGAGAAAGGAAAAGATTATGTTCGATCAGATCACTCTGCCAAACGGCCTGCGGGTGGTGGGCGAAAAGCTCGGCCACATTCATAGCTGCACGGTGGGCGTGTGGGTGAAGGTAGGCAGTGTGAACGAGCTGCCAGAGGAAAACGGCCTGAGCCACTTTATCGAGCACATGGTATTCAAAGGCACGAAGAACCGTACTGCCCGGCAGATTGCCGAGGAGATGGATATGGTGGGCGGCCAGTTGAATGCCTTTACCAGCAAGGAATGTACCTGCTTCTACGCCAAGGTGATCGACGAGGATCTCCGCCTTGCGGTGGATATTCTTTCGGATCTGGCGCTGCGTCCCACCTTCGATGAAAAGGAGCTGAACAAGGAGCGGGGCGTGGTGCTGGAAGAGATCGCCATGGTGGACGATACCCCGGAGGACATGGTTCACGAACTGCTGGCCGAAGCCCAGTTCGACGGCTCCCTCAGCATGCCGATCCTTGGCCCCCGTCAGCGCATCGCCGCCTATTCCCGGGAAGATCTGCTGGGCTATTGGCGCAGGCATTATGTTCCCCGGAACATGGTAGTATCCATTGCGGGCAATTATGACTGGGATGCGTTTCTTGCGCTTGTGAACCAGTATTTTGATACATTTCCCAACCCCAACGCCGAAGAAACGCCCGATCGTCCCCAGACTTTCCGTTCCGGACGGCTGGCGCGGGAAAAGGACACGGAGCAGCTTCATATCTGTATGGGCTTTGAAGGAGTACCTTCCGGCAGCGATGAGCTGTACGACATTTCCGTATTCAATAACGTGCTGGGCGGGGGTATGAGCAGCCGCCTGTTCCAGCGCATTCGGGAAGACCTGGGGATGGCCTACACCATCTATACCTATTCGGGAGCATACAGCAGCATTGGCTGCCTGAATCTCTACGTGGGCACGAACCCCGAAAACGGAGAAACAGTCATCCGGGAAATTCAGGAGCAGCTCCGGAAATGGAAGGCCGAGCCCATGAGCGAGAAGGAATTTCTGAGCGCCAAGGCCCAGCTTCGCAGCGGGTATGTGATGGGGCTGGAAAGCTCCAGCGGCCGGATGCAGAGCCTTGGCCGGGGATTGCTTTTGCAGAATGAACTTCGTTCACCGGAAGAGGTACTGACGAAAATTGAAGCCGTTACGCCTGAGCGGGTCATGGCAGTTGCGGAAAAGGTGCTGCGATCCGTCCCGGCGGCGGCCGTAGTAGGCCAGAATGCCCAAAGCTACTTGCAAAAGATGGGGGAATGCTCACTTGGATAAGTTGGATTCAATCTTTGAATTGCAGAAGGGCTTTCAGGATAAGCTGAAGCGGGAACGCAATCTGGACGGGATTCCCATGGAACAGTGGCTGCAGAAGCAGACGCTTGCTATGGTTTCCGAGCTGGCGGAGCTGCTGGAAGAGGTTAATTTCAAGTGGTGGAAGAATCCTCATGAATTGAGCCCGGAGCGCATCCACGAGGAGCTGTCCGACATTCTGCATTTTTTTATCAGTATGTGCATTGAGTCCGGCATGACGGCGGATGATCTTTATCGCGTCTATGTGGGCAAGAACAAAGAAAACCACATGCGGCAGGATGGAACCAGCCAGAAGCACGGCTACGAGGTTCAGGGCGCCGCTGCAGGATCGGGCTCGCATTAAAACCTGTTGCGGTTGGCCGGGTATGGCGTCTTGCCGACTGTCAGGCAGAAATTCACAAACAGAATCCCCCTTCTTCCGGGAAAGCTAATTCGGAAGGAGGGGGATTTCTGATGCGAAAATGGAAAAGGTTGACGGTGCTGATGCTGCTTTTCGCGGCGATTTTTGGGTGTTGTCAGGCATGCGCGGGCAGTGCCGGGGCGGCAGGATTGGAAGCGTCGCCGACGGAAAAGAAGACGGCGCAGGTACGTTGGCCCAAAGACATACTGACCATGGGGGAAGACGGCGCACCCGTGCTGCAGGTTTATGTGGTAGAAGAGAAACGGGTAGAAAAAAAGAATCTGGAAAACTATGTAGAGGGCGTGCTGGCAGGAGAAATGAAGAACGACTGGCCGCTGGAAGCCTTGAAAGCACAGGCGATTTTGGCCCGGACTTTTGTGCTGAAGTTCATTCAGGAAAAAGAAAGTCAGTATTCGGGCGCTGATATTTCTACCGATATTGAAGAAGCACAGGCGTATGACGCTTCTGCCGTTAATGAGCGAATCCGGCAGGCAGTACGGGAAACGCGCGGGCTGGTGTTGAGCTGCGAGGGAGAACTGCCCTACGCATGGTTTCACGCTCACAGCGGCGGAATGACCGAGTATGCCCGGGCAGGATTGGGCTGGGAGAAAGACGAGCCTGCCTATACGCAGCCAAGTAAGGGCACAGAACCGGAAAGAC
>CAKUCE010000345.1 GCA_934643535.1 uncultured Clostridia bacterium
ATTCCGTTTAACAGAAAAATGCTCGTAGCCAAAACCAACTAGTTTTGATAAATACATTATATCACAAGACAGAAAAAATGCAATTATCTCTCGGTAGGGGGGATGAAAATCTCTGGGGCCTTTTTGGTCGGGCAACGGCCCGGGGTCACGTGCGCAAAAAAGGCGAAATCAAAAGGGTAATTAAAGACCGACACATTGCTGTGGCGGTCTTGCACTGGCATCAATCATCACTGGATAAATACCAGCCATGTTCGCTGTGATAACTAGGAGCGTGAGGTTTTTCGTTGCCCCAAGCCCTCTTACTCATTTCTCGATCAAATACCCCAAGTGCCTTTTGACACTCAACACGATAATTGGTGTCCAAATCAGGGTTGCAATAATCAAGGCGAACTTTTTCCCGTGCAGTTTTCAACTCTTCATCACTTGCGTTCTTAAGAAAATAGCCAAAGCTGTTTTTCTCTCCAATGATTGCCAAGACGGTCGCCGCAGCAAACGTCAGTACGCCTGCACCTATTTTCAGCAATTTTTTGGCAGTCTCATTCATTGTCCTCACCCCTTTAAAGAAATTGTACTTCCAAACCACAGATTTTTCAAGAATGGAGGTAAGAAAAAATGCCTACAAAATCGAATAACACAGGCGGGCGCGGTGGTGCTAGACCCGGTGCGGGAAGGAAGAAATCCGCAGTCAAGGACAAGGCCGAAAACGGGAATCCCGGCGGCAGAAAACTTGAAGTGCTGGACATTCCCGAAGTCGAAGGTGTTGAAATGCCAAAGCCCCATGATTTTCTTTCCGCCGAGCAGCGGGACGGCAGCGTTCTGCAGGCGCAGGAGATTTACACGGAAACCTGGCAATGGCTCAAAGGCATCGGCTGTGCTGCAAAGGTATCGCCACAGCTTTTGGAGCGATACGCTATGTGTTCGGCACGGTGGATACAATGCGAGGAAATGACCAACCGCATGGGTTTCCTCTCCAAACACCCCACCACGGGAAAGCCGATCCCGTCCCCGTTTATCAACATCGGCATCAACTACATGAACCAGGCGGTTCGGCTCTGGAATGAGATATTCCAGATCGTGAAAGAAAACTGCAGCACGGAATACGGCGAGTCAACACCTCAGGATGACCTTATGGAACGCCTGCTCCGTGCGAGAAAGGGGTAACACCATGTTTGAAAAAGTAAATCCGTGCCACCCAGATAAGGTGGCAGACAGGATCGCCGGTGCGCTCGTTGACCTGGCATACAAGAAGGAAGAAAATCCCCGCATTGCCGTGGAGGTTCTCATCGGTTACGGTGTGTGCCACATCATCGCTGAAACTTCCGTCACGCTGGACGATGCGGATGTCACCGCCGCCGTCCACCGCAATGCCGGAAATCTCGCCGTAGACTATGTGGAAGTGCCGCAGGACAGTCACCTTGCCAACAACCAGGCAGACGGCGTCCGCTGCGGAGATAACGGCATCTTCAAAGGAATGCCCGTGACCCAGGAGCAGAAAAAGCTCTCACAGACCGCACGGGATATTTTCTCCGTGTATCCCTATGATGGAAAGTACATTCTGGACGGCGACCGGCTCATCCTCTGTCAGAGCAATGCTGTCTCGGACGCGCTCCGAACTCTGTATCCTGATGCGGAGATCAATCCGCTCGGCGACTGGACGGGCGGCACCAATGTGGACACCGGCGCTACCAACCGCAAGCTCGGCTCGGATATGGCCGACTCGGTGACCGGCGGCGGTCTGCACGGCAAGGATCTGTCCAAGGCGGATGTGTCCGTGAATATCTACGCTTTCCTCAAAGCCCAGAAAACCGGCAAACCCGTAACGCTCTGCTGCGCCATTGGGGACGATGCCGTGGATGGCCGACCCTACGCTGAAATCGTGGAGATCGCCCGGAATTACATTTCCGACCTTGGTGGTTTCGAGAAGTTTGCGGAATGGGGGCTTGTCTGATGAAAACAACGACTGAAATGCAGCTCGTTCCCATTACAAAGCTGGTGCCGTATGTCAATAACGCCCGTACCCATTCGCCGGAGCAGATCAACAAACTCCGCTCCTCGCTCCGTGAATTCGGCTTTATCAATCCCGTCATCATCGACCGTGACTATGGCGTAATTGCCGGTCACGGTCGTATTCTTGCCGCCAAGGAGGAAGGCATCTCTGAGGTGCCGTGTGTCTTTGCCGACCACCTTACCGAAGCGCAGAAGAAAGCCTACATCATCGCCGACAATCGTATGGCAATGGATGCAGGCTGGGATGAAGAACTCTTGCGTGTGGAGATTGAGTCTTTGCAGGCAGCGGACTTTGACCCGCTCCTCACCGGCTTTGACGAGAAAGAACTGTCAAAGCTGTTTGATGACGGCAAGGACATCCAAGAGGACGATTTCGATGTGGATGCCGAGCTCCAAAAGCCGACCTTCACGAAGTCCGGCGACATCTGGACGCTGGGACGGCACCGGCTCATCTGCGGCGACAGTACAAAAGAAGAAACCTACGCCGCCCTCATGGATAGTCGTAAGGCGAACCTCGTCATCACCGACCCGCCCTACAATGTGAACTACGAGGGCAGCGCCGGGAAAATCAAAAACGACAACATGGCATCGGAGAAGTTTTTCGACTTTCTCTTCGATGCCTTTTCCAATATGGAGAAGGT
>CAKUCE010000346.1 GCA_934643535.1 uncultured Clostridia bacterium
TCTGTTTCAGGTGGGCTGCATCGGTCTGATCAAGGCACTGGACAATTTTGACACCACTCTGAACGTGCGCTTTTCCACCTATGCGGTGCCCATGATCATCGGCGAGATCCGCCGGTATCTGCGGGACAATAATGCCATCCGGGTCAGCCGCAGCCTGCGGGACATCGCCTACAAGGCCCTCAAGGCCCGGGATCAGTTGTCCGAAAAACTGGGCCGGGAGCCTAACGTGAACGAGCTGGCCGAGGCCCTGCACCTGCCGCGGGAGGACGTGGTCTTTGCGCTGGAGGCCATTCAGGATCCGATCAGCCTGTTTGAGCCGGTGTTCAACGACGGCGGCGACGCGCTGTACATTATGGATCAGATCACGGACGAACGCAAGCCGGACAACGGCTGGCTGGACGAGATCGGCGTACAGGACGCCATGAGCCGCCTGAACGACCGGGAACGGCATATTCTTAAGCTGCGTTTTTATCAGGGCCGCACGCAGATGGAGGTTGCCAGCGAGATCGGCATTTCTCAGGCTCAGGTCAGCCGTCTGGAGAAAAACGCGCTGGTACACATGCGCAAGAATATGGGCCTGTGATCCGTCGGCAATAGGAAGGGCCGTGCTGCTGCACGGCCCTTCCATTGACGTTCTGACGTTTCTCCGGGCGTCAGTGGATCATTCGGCGCTTCCTTCGGACAGAACGTCCGCGTAGAGAGCCTCCAGCGTTTTTTTCGCGGCGATGCCGTCGGCCTTCAGACCCTGAGCCTTCTGGTAGGCTTTGACCGCATCGGCGGTGCCGCTCCAATATTCGCCGGTGACGGCTCCCTGATAATAACCCAGCTCCGCCAGCTTGCGCTGGAGCCAGTACACATCCTCGCCCTTGGAGCCTTTTTTCAGCGTGCGGAAGGGCTGGGGCGGCATGCCGTCGCTGGTATAGGCAGGCTCTGCCGTAGGCTCCGGCGTGGTCTTGGGCAGCATGTAGTTCTTATCCAGCTCCGGGGGCAGCAGGGATTTGGTCAGCTCCTCGTCCAGCGGCAGGTCCTCCGTGATATGAACGGTGGTGCCTTTTTTGATATTGTCGTACATCCACTTGGCGTCGCTGACCAGCATCCGGATGCAGCCGTGAGAAGCCCTGCGGCCCAGCTTGTTATAGGACTTGATGTTCAGCTTCCGGGTATCGGGCTCGGAGTAGGTCACGCTGTGGAAAGCGATATTCTCATTGATGCGCGTCCAATACTGCGCATGGCCGCCCCACTTGGAGAAGTAGCACCAGCGGGCCCGGCGGCCGTTCGTGACCCAGTCGCCCGGATCGCTGTCCCAGCCCTTTACGCCGGTGGAGCAGATCATCTGCCGTTCCAGCACGGTATATTCGTCGTTTTCATCCAGCGTATAGACCTTGGTGACCTGATTGGTCACATCCACCACCACATAATAGGGCGGCAGCGTAGGCACGGGACTGGGCCGGGGCGTGGCGTTCACGTCCACCACGTCGCCTGCGTTGAAGAGCTGGTTCCAGGTCTCTTCGTCCATATCCGCGTCGATGGGCAGGCCGTTATACTCCTGAAATTTCTTCACGGCGGCGATGGTCTGATCCATATAATAGCCACTGATGGGGCCGTCGAAAAAGCCCAGCTCCTTCAGGCGGGTCTGCACTTTCTTTACATTCTCGCTCTGGGTGCCCCGGGTCATTCGCTGGGCAAAGGGAACGTTTTCCCGGCTGTCCTCGGTGCTTTCGCCGTCGCCCACAATGACCACGTCGTTAATATCGCCCGCGTCGGTCATGGGGTTGGGGGTCGGCGTAGGCGAAACGCCTCTGGCCAGCGCCGTTTCTCCGAAAAGGCGCTGCTGGGTATCCAGATCGGCGATGCCGGTCACGTCCAGACCGTTCTGCTTCTGGAAGCTCTTTACCGCGCCTTCGGTAGCGGAGCGGAATTTACCCGTGGCCTTCGCGTCCAGATAACCCAGATCAATCAGCCTTTGCTGCAGGCGAGCCACCTCATCGCCATCGTCGCCGTTCTTCAGCACCCGGTACTGAGCCGTCAGGAGCAGCTGCCATGTTTCCTCGTCCAGCTTCCCGGTGATCTCCAGCTCGTAATCCTTTTGCAGGCGCTTCAGGCAATTCCGGGTTCCTTCCAGAAAATTGCCGGAGATTTTTCCGTCGTAATACCCCAGCTCGGACAGGCGCTGCTGGACGTAGCTGACCAGCTCGCCGGACGCGCCGTATTCCAGCGGCTCGAATGTCGGAACGGAGGTGTCCGATTCGCTCAGGGCGGGGAACATCTGCCAGCCGACGACGGCGATCAGGAGAAGCGCGCACAGGCAGAGCAGGGGGTAAGGGATACAGGCTTGCTTTTTCATGAAGAGGGGAGCCTCCTTGCTATGAGAAAATCCACTCCGTGGGGTGGGGTGCGGGATGGGGGTGCAGCCATATGGGGCGTTTATTTGCTTTGGTAGGCGAACCGAAGGGGTGCAGGGGGCGAGCGGAAAGCCCCCTGCATGCATCGGTATGCGCCAACTTTGTCGTGAGAAGTTCCCTGCCAAGGGGAATGACGCGCCGACTACGGCGCGGGTGGTGGGGCTGCCGCCCTATGGGTTTCTCGCCAGCTTCGGTGCCCGAAGGTTTCCAAAGGGCGAGCGGAAAGCCCTTTGGTG
>CAKUCE010000347.1 GCA_934643535.1 uncultured Clostridia bacterium
GTATCTGATCCCACGGCATCGGGATCGGGAATTCATCGGCTCAGTCTGCGCCGGTGCGGTTATTAACTTTGTGATGAATTTCCTGTGTATTCCCCGATGGAACGCCTTTGGCGCGGTATTGGGCACCGTTGCGGCAGAGGCCGCGGTTTGCCTCATCCAGATTTTTGCCGTGCGAAAAGAGGAAAAAATGGGGCGCTATCTGTTTGAATCACTGCCCTTTCTGCTGTTTGGAGCGCTGATGGGCGGTCTGGTTTATGCCCTTGGCGTCTGGATGGGGCCGGGACTCGGTACGCTGATTGTGCAGGTCGTTTCGGGAGGAATTCTTTATTTGCTTCCAACGGGTCTCTATTTATATCATAAACAACCTGAAATGATGGAGATGATCAAGAAAAAAACGGTCGGTCGGCTGCAAAAAAAGCCTTGATATCTCCAAAAGGCGTTTTGAAACGTTCATACGGCAAAATATTGGAAAGAAATTCAAAAAAGCAAGATTGGGTCTTGAAAAAAAAGCCAAAAGGATTTATAATACGATTGATAAAGTTCTCCATGTTCTAACGGCAAATTCCTGCTGATTGGAGTGATCTGAAGATCGTACTTTTCCATCGGGCCGCGGGCTCGAAAAGTTTCTTGAGTTTTCCATGCAATACGATTGCTGCTGGAGCCGTGCCGGAGATCGATCATGGCCCAGAGTGAATAGAAAGGGAGGAGCAAAATGAAGATAAAGGGCGCAAATTGGAAACGACTGCTCTCAGTCCTGCTGGCGTGCGTTATGCTGCTGGCAAATGTAGGTCTGGCAGAGGAAATGCCTGCGGCGGAGGAAATGCCCGTCGTTGAGGTGGAAGCTCAGCCTGCCGAGCAGGAACCGGCGGTGGAAGAACCCGCCGCACCTGCCCCCGAACCCGAACCTGAACCCGTAAAGGAAGAGGCCACCGCCGCTCCCGAAAAGGAGCCGGAGGAAACGAAGGCCCCGGAAGTCAGCGAAGGACCGACCGCAGAGCCGGAAGTGACCGAAGAGCCTCAGCCCTCGGAAGAGACGGAGGACGAGCCGGAAGCGACCGAAGAACCTGCGGTCACGGACGAGCCGGAAGAAACGGAAGAACCTGCGGCAGCGGAAGAGGTTGAGGAGCTGGAGGAGCTTTCTGTCCAGTTCTGGACGGACATGCGCTATGCGGTGGCCGGAGCGGAAGCCATGCGTTTCCAGCTGCGCGTTGCCGGCGGCGCTGCACCCTATCAGGCTGAGATCGTTGTGCTTTGCAACGGCAGTGAGGCCGAACGCAATACGCTGGCTGTTTCGGAAGCGGAAGAGATTGCCGTCATGCCTCAGAACGCCGGCAGCTACACCGTACAGGTGACCGTCAGCGATGCGAACGGCAATACTGCGTTCGCGCAGGCCGAATTGCCCGTGTCCGGAACGGAGACGGAGTCCGACTGGACTGCCGCCTTCCGCGGCGTCAGGCTGAGCGGCGATTTTGCCGCCGGTCTGATCGCCATCGCCAAGACGCAGCTTGGCTATCAGGAAAGCGAAAAGAATTTTGTGATCGATGGCAACGGTCAGAAGAAAGGCTATACCCGCTACGGCGACTGGTATGGCTCTGCCTACGCTGATTGGAACGCTCTGTTTGTGAGCTTCTGCGCCAGCTATGCGGAGGTGAGCGGTTTCCCCACCGCTGCCAGCGCCGCTGCGCTGAAGCAGGCTCTGGGCAACGCCTATAAAACCGGCAGCTATGCGCCGAAAGCCGGTGATTTGGTTTTCCTGAACAACCCCGAACGGGTCGCCGTTATCGCTTCCGTTGACGGAAAGACGATCCGTGCGATCGAAGGCGATGTGAATGGGAGCGTCGCTAATACCCAATATACTGTCGGCAGCAGCGAGATCGCCGGCTATATGGCCATGGACGTGCTGAAACAGCGCGCCGGTCTGGCAGTGGCCGAGGATGAGGAGCCCGCCGATGAGGAAAATACTACGGTTGCCGTCAACAGCGCTTTGACGGTTACCGCGCAGCCCACGGACGCGAAAGTGGCTGAAAACGCTACGGCTTATTTCACGGTCAAGGCTAGCGGAACGGGACTGACCTATCAGTGGCAGTTCAGCACGGAGGGGAAGACCTGGAGCAACACGAAGATGAGCGGTTACAACACCGCTACGCTGCAGGTGCAGGCGCTGTCCTACCGGAACAACTACTATTATCGCTGCGTGATCACGGACGCGCAGGGCAACAGCGTGACCACCAACGGAGCGAAGCTGACGATTGGGGAAACCAGCGCGATCGACATCATCGAACAGCCTAAGGATGCGATGGTGGCTGAGAACGCCACGGCTTCCTTCACGGTCAAGGCCAGCGGAACGGGACTGAGCTATCAGTGGCAGTTCAGCACGGATGGGAAGACCTGGAGCAATACGAAGATGAGCGGCTACAACACCGCTACGCTGCATGTGCAGGCGCTGTCCTATCGGAACAACTACTATTATCGCTGCGTGATCACGGATGCGCAGGGCAACAGCATGACCACCAACGGAGCGAAGCTGACGATCGGAGAGGCCAGCGCAATCGTCATCACCGCGCAGCCTGCGGATGCGAAAGTGGCTGAGAACGCCATGGCTTCCTTCACGGTCAAGGCCAGCGGAACGGGACT
>CAKUCE010000348.1 GCA_934643535.1 uncultured Clostridia bacterium
CCTGATATGACATGCGATTCGTATGGTTCAGGTGTATTCCGGCTTGCTGGAACCACTGAACAGTAAACGGCTACTGTGGCGTAAACACCAAGAACGCCCTTTGGAACGCTTTTTGTTTCCAGCCGCCTGCTGATTAAATCCTTCCCATGAAAACGGGGTTCCAACCGGGACTCCGCTTTTTCTTATAGCGATCTGTCAATATAGTTTATCTTGAAAGACTCTCACATTGATTCCCTTGACTTCGTCCATCCCCTTTTCTTTCCTGTATAATATCCAAAGATTAACGCAGCCTCCATCATAACGGCTAATCCATGCGGTAGCCAGATCATGCGGTTTACAGGAATAGACCCGCTTCCTGCTCTCCGCCATCTGCAGCGTCTCATGAAGGCCCCCTTCATAGATATCAGTCGGCTCTTCCCAAGTCTCCCGCTTCTAGGCGAGGCTTTGACACAGTCTCCAGGGAGCAACATAAGCGCCTTATGTGGTTTGACAGGAGTGATGCTTGCTACATCACTCTTTTTCCCGTTATTTTGCCCTGGCTATTACATGACAAAACAGGTTCAGGGCTAACGACAGTATTGCCCCGCTATTTCCCGACAGGATAGTGCGGCGGCGATTGAATAACAGAAAAGATAATAATTACAATTACGTCAGAAAAACATATGAACACTATGAGAAGGATAACGCAGCGCCGACGCGGGACACGAGATTTTCATGGGATGCCGAGAGAGCAATGTTGGCTACACCGCTCTCTCTTTAATCCCTTTTTCTGGAAGCCCCTGTTGGACGAATAGTTCTGTCCTAAGGCTCAAATGTCTTGATCATTCTGCGAGAGATTTTCCCGATGACAGCTTTAGCCGCTAATATGCACGTTATGTAAAAACTCATCTATATACACTACGTGTAAAATGCTTTCTCTTTCCTACTTTATAATTAAATCAATGAAACATGGAGAGGGAGTATGTATGCGACGACGTCAAAAGGCAGGGGATCGCAACATAGTAGGAATGGAAATTTGCAGGATTCGCCGTGAAAAGAAGCTTGGTCAGGCAGAGTTATTGTCGAGAATCCATCTGCAAGGTATTGATATGAATCAGGCAAAACTATCCCGAATCGAAGGGCAGATGGTTGCCGTAACCGACCGAGACCTGTATGCGATCTCTCAAGCGTTAGGAATATCCATAGATACGCTCTTTCAAAAATCTGCAAAGGAATAAACCGAAGGATAAGACTAATCGCTAAGAGCTGTTCTCTTTAATCATTTCTGCTGCTCTGTGTACGGAGGTAGACGATGAATAAAGACGAAAAGCGGAATCTTTTTCTCAATGATATTTATCAAAAAAATGCAAGGAAGCTGGAAAATTACTGTCTTCGCTATGTCGGTTATCAAGCTGAATACAGAGGGCTTGTTGATGAAAGCATCCAGAACACGTTCCTTCAAGCTGTGAAAGATTATGATAAACTGATCGGCTATACGCCCTCTCATATTGACGCTTGGCTGATGAACGTCTGCCACAAGCGCTTCACTACTGCTTTAAAAACATATCGTCGTCGCCATGCCCGAACGAAGCCACTCATAGACGATACGACGTTGTACCTTTCTCCTGAACAGGTGCTGGACGCCACAGATGTGTTTCTATCAAAAATAACCAATCGTGAAATCATCGACCGACTGTTTGCCGTCTTCAACGACCGTGAGCGGCGAATTCTTAATGCGCATATTATTGAGGAGTTGTCGTTTGAGGATATTGCTGCGCGGGAACACACCACGGTGGGTGCAGTCAAGGCGGTACTCGCCAGACTGCATGCGAAGGCGAAAAAGGCTGCAAAAGAAAATTCCCAGGATTTCTTCGTGGTTATCGTATCGATTATGTATCTTGTGCGCTTTATGGAGTGAAGGGAGGATAAGATCATGAGCGATAGCTTTTCGGAACGCCCTCCGAAGAATATCGAAGCTATCAGACAAGCGATAACAGACGGAACGCTGGATGCGGAGACGATGCATCGTACCTTGCTTACAGAGATGAATCATGCCTACGATTTGCTGGGCCAGCTGATCCGCGCCAATGACCCGCATGACACCACGGCAGGCAGCAGCGGCACCACTTGGGTGTATGCCTACGATCTGGGCGGCAACATCCTGAGTAAGACCGCCTATGCCTACACCACCGGTACGGTCGGTGCGGCGGTCAGGACGGACAGCTTCACCTACGGCGATGCCAACTGGAAGGACAAACTGACGGCGTACAATGGTGCAGCCATCTCCTACGATACCATTGGCAATCCTGTAAGTGACGGTACCTGGACTTATACCTGGGCCAAGGGACGTCAGCTGCAGAGCATGAGCAAGAGCGGCGAAACGGTCAGCTTCACCTACAACGAGGATGGCCTGCGGGTGCAGAAAGCAGCTACCTCCACCGGCACGACCAAGTATACCCTGCACGGCAAGAACATTGTGCATATGACCAACGACAGCAATCAACAGTTGCGTTTTTACCGTATTGACTTTCAAACCATGCACAGTGGTTATTCATTTGCTCTTTTTCTTCACTCCGACTGATTTGCTCATGAAAGACACTCTCCGCTTTGTTTGATGAGTCCATTATACGTAT
>CAKUCE010000349.1 GCA_934643535.1 uncultured Clostridia bacterium
GCACGGTGGGTCAGAATCAGCTCTTCGCCATCCCCGTAAAAGCATACCTCGTGTTCCCCGGTGATCGTTCCGCCGCGGCGGGGATCAGGGGCAGACGCAGCTCCCCGGAGCAGAGATCCAGCATCTCCATGGCGCATTTGCAGGGAATGGGGCTGACCTCCCGGAACAGAGCGCGAATAAACGGCATCAGACGGATCTGACGGCGCAGGGATTCCTGCGGATCGCCGTCAAAATAAGCCTGACACAGCGCGGTCATTTCTCCGGGCAGCACGTTGGACACTACGGAGATCACGCCCTGCGCGCCCATGGCCAGCAGCGGATAGGTCAGGTCGTCGTTGCCGCTGTACAGGGTCAGGCGGCCGTCGATGGCGTCCAGCTTTTCCAGCACCAGCGACAGGTTGGCGCTGGCTTCCTTCAGGGCGGCAAACCGGCCCGAGGGGATCAGCCGCCGCAGGGTATCCGGCATGATCTCCAGCGTGGTACGGCTGGGCACGTTATAGAGGAAAATGGGCAGCTCCGTATGCTCGGCAATGGCCATGAAATGAGCGTACAGGCCCTCCTGCGAGGTTTTGTTGTAGTAGGGCGTGACCACCAGCTGGGCCGCGCAGCCCAGATCCCGGAAGCGGCGCTCGTTGTCGATGACGGTCTGGGTGCAGTTGGCCCCTGTGCCGCAGATGACCGGCACACGGCCGTTCACGGCTTTCACAGTTTCCCGGATGACCAGTTCCCGCTCCTCCAGCGTCAGGGTGGACGGCTCGCCGGTGGTGCCGCAGCTGACCAGCGCGGCAACGCCGTTTTCCAGCTGATGCTCTACCAGCCGCCGCAGAGCGTCCACATCCAACTTGCCATCCCGAAAGGGGGTGACCAGCGCAGTGGCCGCGCCGCGAAACAGAGGTTGTGTCATGATGGTTTTCCTCCTGTCAAGCGGTTATTTATGGGGAATGTAGCCCAGCTTGCACAGATATTCGGCGCTGAGCACGCCGCCGCCCGCCGCGCCCCGCAGGGTGTTATGGCTCAGGCAGACGAATTTATAGTCCAGCACCGGGTCTTCCCGCAGACGGCCGATGGAAATGCCCATACCGCCGTACAGATCGCGATCCAGCCGGGTCTGGGGCCGGGCGGGGTCGTCGAAATAGGTCAGGAATTTTTCCGGGCTGGAAGGCAATCCCAAGCCTTCCGTCGCGGGGCGGCAGTTGGCCCAGCGTTCCAGAATGGTCTCCAGGGAGGGCTTTTTGCCGAAAGCCACGCTGACCGCCGCCATATGGCCGTCGGCGCAGGCCACTCGCAGGCACTGGGCGCTGATGGCCGGTTCCGCAGCGTTGACGATCTGGCCGTTTTCCAGATGGCCGAAGATTTTCAACGGTTCTTTTTCGCTCTTTTCTTCCTCGCCGCCGATATAGGGGATCACGTTATCCACCATTTCCGGCCAGCGTTCGAAGGTTTTTCCTGCGCCGCTGATGGCCTGATAGGTACATACCATGACCTTCTTGGGTTCAAAATCCAAAAGGGGCCACAGGGCGGGCACATAGCTCTGAATGGAGCAGTTGGGCTTGACGGCGATGAAGCCATTTTTCGTGCCGAGGCGTTTCCGCTGGGCTTCAATGACCGCCGCGTGATCGCCGTTAATCTCGGGGATCAGCATGGGAACGTCGCTGACGCCGCGGTTGGCGCTGTTATTGGACACCACCGGCGTTTCCGCACGGGCATACCGTTCCTCCAGCGCGCGGATCTCATCCTTTTTCATATCCACGGCGCAGAAGATGAAATCCACCCGGGAAGCCACTTCCTCCACCCGGGCGGCGTCCAGCACGGTCATATCCGCCACATTGGCGGGGATGGGGCGGTCTTTGAACGCCCAGCGGCCTTCTACGGCTTCCCGGTAGGGCTTTCCGGCGCTGCGGGCGGACGCGGCCAGACAGGTCACCTGAAACCAGGGGTGATGTTCCAGAAGAAGCGTGAAGCGCTGGCCGACCATTCCGGTCGCGCCTACGATTCCTACACGATACGGCTGCATAGCGAATTACCTCTTTTCCTTCGAATTTTCCTGTGCCGGGCAATAGGATCATATGCCGGAAGCGGTCATAGTGTGTGCGGGGCGCAGGGGGAATATGAAAAAACAAGGGAAAACGGGAGTTCTGACAGGGAGGGGAGAAAATGCGGCCCGGCGGCTGACAAGCGCCCGCAGGCGCATACTCCTGCGCCGGGTGGGGATGGACGCGCCGACTACGGCGCGGAAGGTGGGACTGCCGCCCTATGGGTTTCTCGCCAGCTTCGGTGCCCGAAGGTTTCCAAAGGGGAACGAAGGGAAGCGGGTATCCAGTGGATACAACCGCCGAAGGCGGTTAGCGACCCGGAGTTCAGGCAAACAACAAGCGGAGCGCACGGCAGTGCGAACCGCGCCGATTGTTTGCCCCGAGGAAAGCCCTTTGGTGCGCCCGCAGGCGCAGTCCCCTTGCCCCGGGTGGGGATTGGTGCGCCGACTATGGTGCGAGTTGGGACTTGCCGTCCTATGGCTCTCTCGTCAGCTTTGGTGCCCGAAGGTTTCCAAAGGGCGAGCGGAAAGCCCTTTGGTGCGCCCGCAGGCGCATCCCCCTGCCCC
>CAKUCE010000350.1 GCA_934643535.1 uncultured Clostridia bacterium
ATATCGTACAGCGCCATGCACAGCGTGGTGGGCAAAAGCCGCTGCATGCTGCCCACAATGCGGCTGCTTCCTTCGGTCAGGCGATGTTCCTCCACAAAGGCGTTCAGATCGGCTTCCAGCGTTCCCTGCAGGGAACGCTGCCATTCCCGTCCCTCCGCCGGGTCTTTCGGGAGACGGCGGCAGGAGGCGGCCCAGCGTTTCACACTCTGCGCCGCCACGCGGGAGGCTGCATGCGCGCCGGTCTGGCCGTCCAGCTCGGCATAGCGCCGGCTTCCCAGACCGCCGCAGCCGTCGGCCACGCACAAAAGAGACACCGGCGGCTTGGATAAAATCGAAAAGCTGTCCTCCCCCTGCCGGGGCAGAACGCCGTGGTTCAGCGTTAAAATACGGGAAGAAATACGAAGTCCCCCTTAAATCGTGTTGCAGACGGAGTCCAGCACCTGCGAATATTCCACATCCTCCAGGCCCTCGCTGACCGTCTGCACGTGAATCACCTGTCCCCACTCGGAGGAAATGCGGTTCCATTCCGGCGCATCCGGCGCAAAGATCAGCAGCCGCTTGGCGTTTTCGTCCATGCATCCGCCCAGTTGTTCGTCCTCCCACCAGAGGGTCAGCTCCTCGAAATCCTTCGCCATGCCCTCCGGATACCACGGAGCGATCTTGCCGTGCCCCAGTTCATGGGTAGGCGCGTCCGACCAGACGACGATAATATGCCGTTTTTTGACTCCCTCCCGGGTCCAGTCGCTGCGGATGGCATAGGCCAGCGCTTCCAGCCCATCCTCGGGAATGTCTCCGCCGCCCTTGGCGTGGATGCCTTCCACGCAGTCCCGCAGCATTTCCGCCTGTTCCGGCAGGGTAAAAAACTCGCTGGACAGCATGGCTTCCTCGCCGTCGGCGATATAATCCCGGAATGCGATCACCTTCACCCGGAGCTGGTGGATCGTCTTGTGTTTTTTCTCCATTTCACGGGTAATATCCTGATACAGATTCAGCGCGTTCTGCTTCACAAAATCCAGCACATGGCGCATACTTCCGGTGGAATCAATACAAAATACCATATCTACATGATAGGTAAGCTGATAACCCGCCACGATTCTTCCTCCTTTGTGATGGGATGTCTAATGGTAAGATTCTTTGCGAAGCAGCGTATTTCCTGCCGTTTTTCGGAAGGAAATACGCCTGCCGCAGCGAAATGAACTAGGGTAATACCACACAAATGAGTGAGTGCGATGGCGAATGAAACTTCTGTCAGATGCAATTGCAGATTTTGAAGGTTTACTGGAGGTAAATCGAAAAATCCGCAAGCCGCAGATGACGAAAAAGGCATCGCCAACGCCGTCGGCGAATTATGCGGTATTGCCCCTGGACAGATGGATTTTGGAAAGGAATGGATGGGGAATGAAATTCCGTAAAACGCTGGGTGTCCTCCTGACCCTGCCGGGATGTATCGCCGCTTTTCTCGGGCTGGCGGCGGTCGTCCTGCCGCTGCTGGCCAACGCTCAGCTGCAGTTGGTGCTGGATTCCTTTGCCGCGCCCTCCCGGAGCTTTCTGGTCAATGGGATCAACCGGCTGATGACCTTTGTGCTGAACCGTCCGCTGCCCGTGGTGCTGGGCGGCGTGCTGGCAGCGGCCGTGGGGATCGCGCTGCTGGCCTGCACGGGCCCGAAGCCCCGCCGGAGCGTAGATAATGAGCCCAGCCGCCCTGCTCCCCGTTTTTCGGAGGAAGTAGAAAAACAGGCGGGCCTTTGGCGGCCCAGCCGCGCGGAAAACGTGCTTCCGGACAACCCCTTTGCAGCCCCCTCCATGGAGGACGGTCTGGCTGCCGGTCAAGGCGGGTGGCGAGGCGGTTCCTTCCGGGAGATTCGGGAAGAACGGGCCAATACCTTCGCCCCGGCGGCGCAAAGCCATGCCGCAGCTTTTTCCAGCGTAAAAGCAGCCGAACGCAGTCCTTATCAACGCCCGTTATCGGAAGAGCGCAGCCTCTATCAGCGGCCGGAGGAAACGTCCGTTCAGGCCGTCCCGCCGCCGGAACCGGCAGAGCCAAAGCCCGCTGCGCCGTCTTCTCCCCAGCCTGAGGACGAAGCGCTGCACGCGCCCAGCCTTTCCTCCATCTTCGAAGAGGACCTGCTGTTTACCCGTTCCCAGCCTCAGGCTTCCGCTTCTCCCGCCCCGGTCACCCCGTCGGCTCCCTCCGGGGAAGCGCCTGACTTTGACCTGAATTTCGAGGAAGACGATGAAGCGGATTCCTTCTTTTTAACGGACAGCCCTTCTTCTGTTCCGGAACCTGCTGCGGCACCGTCTGCTGCGGAGGAAACAGCCGCTTTGCCTGCAGGCGTTTCTTCGGAAACCTCCCTGCCGGTTTCGGAAGTCCGGCCTTCCAATCCCGCTCCTGTAAAGCAGAAGGTCAAAATACGCAGCACCATGGGCAAGCATACCTGCTGATTTTTCAAAAACACCCGCGCCCTTCCGTTTTCCCTGGAAGGACGCGGGTGTTTATATGGAACGGGCCGTTCCCCTTTTTCGGAGGAACGGCCCGTTTTTCTTATTCGTTGATTTCGACGATCTGCGCATCCGGCAGATTTTCCTCGGTCTCCTGAGC
>CAKUCE010000351.1 GCA_934643535.1 uncultured Clostridia bacterium
TCCGGCTGATTGCTCCGCTGGGGCGTGCCCATGGAGAAAAACAGGCTGGTATTGCCGAAGTTGTAGATGTGGTGGTACACCCGGGTCATGCCGATGGAGGCCATGTTGGTCACATACATGCTGGTGTGGAAGGGCAGCTCGTCCAGCAGGGCCTTGGGGGCCAGCCCGTAGCGGTCCAGCAGCTTCACCAGCCCTACCACGGCGTTGGGCACCAGCGGCAGCTTCAGCACGGCCTTGGCCAACTTAATGGCGAAGCTGGGATCGTCCGCTTTGCGGCCTTTCTCGATGGTCTCCTTCACGCGGGCGCTCACGTCGAAAATGGTGTCGCTGGGGTCGAAGCGAATTTTCACGGCGTTTTCCTCCGCGCTGCCGTCGGGGGTATCCATCAGCAGGGTAAAGCTGACGGTCAGCTCGGTGCGGTTGTAGAACTGCTTGTTCATGATGAAGCGATTGGTCTCCGGCACCTGCGATACGCCCCGCACATAGGACGCGATCAGCAGCTCCATAAAGGTGATCTTATGCCCTTCCCGGGCCTTTTCGGCGATGTAGCGCATGAGGGGTTCATAGTCCGCGTCGTGGGACAGGAACACCTGCGCGTCGCAGCGCTGGGGCATCAGGTAGGGAGTGATGGCGACGATGGGGTCAACGTCGTGAATACGGCGGCCCTCCGGACGGAAACCAAACATGGGCATCTTTCCTTTCTTCTCGGGGAGAATGAGTGCAAATGATAAATGAGAATGAAGGCCTTTCCAAGGCCGAGGGAAAACGAAAGGGAATGATGAAAAAAGATCAAACAGCGCCTATT
This sequence comes from uncultured Clostridia bacterium, assembly GCA_934643535.1. Lineage (GTDB taxonomy): Bacteria > Bacillota > Clostridia > Christensenellales > Aristaeellaceae > Limiplasma. The sequence continues at coordinate 806 of CAKUCE010000351.1, forward strand.
CCCGGCTCAAGACCGTTCCGTCCGAGGTGGGCGTGACCCGGAGGAAACAGTCGGCCCTGGCTCCCGCCGCGTCCTGACGGTCGGTGCAGGTGATGAAGGTCTGCAGCGGCGCGGCGCTTTTGAACAGGGCGTTGCGGCGCTTCGCGTCCAGCTCGCTGAAAACATCGTCCAATAGCAGCGTGGGCGATTCGCCCATTTCTTTTTCGATCAGCCGAATTTCGCCCAGCTTCATGCTCAACACGGCGGTGCGCAGCTGGCCCTGACTGCCCATGGCCCGCAGATCCCGACCGAACAGCTGCAGGCTTACGTCGTCCCGGTGGGGGCCGAAGGTGGTGTACATCCGCCGCCGGTCTTCCTCCCGATTGCGGCGCAGCCCGGCCAGCATCTGCTCATAAGGCGCGTCGGACTGGGCCAGCGGGCCGACGTAAAACAGCGAAAAGGGCTCGTCCGGATTCTCGGAAATGGCGGCGTATTCCCGGCTGGAATTTTCGCTCAGCTCCTGCAAAAACCAGCGGCGGCTGCGGACGATGGGCACGGCGGCGTTGGCTAATTGCTCGTCCCACGCGTCCAGCTGATTGGCAAAATCGCTGACGCCCTGCAGCTTGTCCTGCCGCAGCAGCGCGTTGCGGCTTTCCAGCACGCTCAGGTAGGTTTTCAGCGCCCGGACGTAGCCGGGGCGGATCTGACTGAGCTGCATATCCACGAAGCGCCGCCGGGCCGCCGGGCCGTCCCGGACGATGCGCAGATCCTCCGGCGAAAACATGACCACCGTGGCGTGGCCCATCAGGTCGGCGATGCGCTGGGCGGGCTTGCCGTACAGAAGCACCCGCTTCTGGGGCTTTTCCATGGGAGTCAGGCGAATTTCGATCTCGTGCCGCCCATCCAGACGGCGGGTCTCCCCATGCACCATGGCGGCCAGCTCCCCCTGCGCCACCATTTCCCGGTCGGCGGTGGTGCGGTGGCTCCGGCCCAGCGACAGAAGGTGCATGGCCTCCAGCAGGTTGGTCTTGCCGCTGCCGTTGGGCCCGTAAAGCACGGTGATCCCCTCGCTGGGTTCCAGTTCCAGATAGGGATAATTGCGGAACTGCTTCAGCCGCAGGGTGGTAAAGTGCATGAAAAACGGGCCTCGCTTTCGGGTGGGGAAATTTCAGAAAATGTGGAAATTTTTGGGCATTCTCCCATCGCCTTACCGGCTGATGGTCACTGTGACAGCCCGGCCGCCCAGCGGCTTGCCGAACACGTCCCGTCCCTTGACCGCATAGCGGCGGACGATCAGCATATCCGCGTCCGGCGCGTCCACGGCAAGAAAACCGGTCTGCAGCATGGGCCTGGCCTGACGGGCCTGCAAGATTTTTTTCAGGGCGCGGCGCATGGCCTTGTCGCCCTTGTCCCAGACCATGGGCGCACGGTTCCACGGGTCGGCCATGCCCTCCATGCCCAGCTCGTCGCCGTAATAAACGGTGGGCGCGCCCGGCAGGGCGCACAGCAGGCGGAAGGCTTCCAGCACCTTGGCCTGCGCGGCTTCCCGCTGCTCGGGAGTCAGACGGATATGAGCGGCCTCCGCCCGATCCATCTGGGCAATACCCTCCTGATCGTAGCCTGCCATGGCGTTGAGGATGCGCACCCGGTCGTGGCTGCCCAGCACATTCATCAAAGAATAATAAAACGGCGCGGGGTAGACCTCCTGCTGGTGCAGGATGACCCGGCGAAGCTGCTGCGCGTCGCATTTGCCGGTGAAAAAGTCGATCACGGCCC
>CAKUCE010000352.1 GCA_934643535.1 uncultured Clostridia bacterium
ACGCCGCCGAGGATTTTCCGGACGAAGGAAGCTTGAGAATCGTTCCCGATAAAAGAGAACAAAGCACATTCAAGGAGCGTATGCGCGACATCAGCGGCCTTTGCGCCATTCACCTGGTGAACGACGGCGCGAAGGAGCTTATTAAGGTACGCCAAAATCGGAATTATGCCCCCGAGGCGGGCGAACGCAACAAGCTGGCCATTTATTCCGACGTAGTATGCGAATTTGCGGAAGACGGCTGCTTTGAGGTACTGCAGCCCGGTCAGGATGCGGCCGCCGCGCTGACTGACAAGGTGATCCTTCAGAAGGACAAGGTGCTGTATGGCCCCGTATTGAAGGAAGAAGCCGCCGCGGTTTCGATAGAGTCTCTGCATCCCTTTGGCAACGATCGTTTTCTTTTGCAGACCATTCAGAACAGCCTGTTGGGAAGCCGCACCATTTACTGGGATCCGGAAGCCATTGTGAATTGGCGTCAGCGCCGCAACGCCATCCGCCGGAAGGAACGGGCCGACGAGCGTGTGGAAGCGGAGCTCTCCGCTGCTTCTCAGGCCCCCGCCGCTGTGGAGGAACCGCCGAAGCCGTCTCTTCCCGAAAAGAAGACCGCCATCCGCGAAAAGACCGCCGAGCCACGAAAGAAGGCGGAAAAGACCGAAAAAGCCGAAAAGGTTGAGAAAATCGAAAAGTCTGAAAAAACGGAAAAGAAGAATGCACCCGATGCGTCGCTGCCGATCGGTGCGAAGCTGGATATCCTGGATCAGAAGCTGAATTTTGACCAGCAGATCTCCCGGCTGGATCAGGGCATCGGAAGCACGGCCAACCGGCTGACCATCGAGGAGCCGGCGCCTGAAGAGGAAGAGCCGGAGATCGTTTCCCATTTCAATGGAACGCCGCTGGTGCCCAGCGCCAAGCCCATTACCAAGAGTGCGGCGCGGCCGGAATCCATGCATCATGTGGTGGAGCAGCAGCTGCTCCAGAACAATGACGGGGAGAATCGCAGCATTTATCGGATGGTGGAGAACCCCATCGACAGCCTGAATACCTGTCTGGATTATGTGTGGCAGAATGCCGATATGCGTAATCAGGCCATTGAAAAGCTCAGCGAAAACGAAACCTTTATGCGGGATATGCTGCAGATTTTCCGCCGCCGCGGGCTGAATACGCAGGCTTCCGCCGCCGCGCAGGAGCAGCTGGCTGAAATCGAAGCCGAACGGCTGAGCCTGCTGATGCAGCTTGACAGCGCCAAGCAGAACGCCAAGCAGTACCGCGAGGAAGCGATCGCCTCGCTTTCCCAGAAAATGCGCGCCGAGTCGGAAAAGCTCAAGAACGAAATCAAAGCACTGGAAAAAACCAAAAAGAAACTGACGGACGAAACGCAGGCGCTCAGCCTGCAAAACGCCCGGCAGACCATCGACTTCTTTTCCCGGAACATGCAGTGCATGTCCGGCGCAGGGGAAGAGAGGATCATGCTTTCCCCGGTGATCGGCTGTCATTACGGCGCGTCCGAGCTGGCGGAAAAGCTGCGCGTCCACATGAACGAGAGCGGCTACGGGATCAATGAGGACGACGCCATGGGTCTTCTGATCTATTTCTCCGTCAATGACACCCTGTGCCTGTGCGCCGCTACGGAAGCCGATGCAGCCCGGTTTGCTCAAGTCATGCTGGAAAGCTTCGGTCTGCAGAGCGTTTCCGGCACCATCCTGCCGGAGTCCTATGTGGAAGTCGTCAGCCTTTTGCCGGAGGACGGCCAGCGCACGCCGACCGTGACCATCCAATCCCTCGGCACGGAGAGCATGTCCATTTATGGCCACAAGACCCTGTATCTGGCGACGGCTCGTCAGATCGAAAACTACTCCACAGTCGGCCTGCCGGCGCATCCCATCGTCCATGTACCGGCCGCCATCAAACGCGCCTTTGGCCGGGTGGAGGATTTCCAGGCGGTACAGCCTGCGTCCCTGAGCTCCTTCATGGATATTCGTTCCGATACGCATCCCATGCTGTCGGAAGCGGACAAGTGGTTCTCCGATTTGAAGGCGCACATTGAAAAAGAAGAATTTGCCGTGCCACGCGCGACGCTGATCGACATGCGGCGCTTTATTGAGGTAGCTTCCCGGAAAGTGCGTGGCGGCTTTCTGGCGGCTGCGGATTCAGCCGTATGCCACTGGCTGGTGCCCGCTATCCGTCTGGGACAGATCCATCCGGAACACTTTGCTTCTATTGTAGCGGGCCTTCCGCGGGCTATGCAGCTTTTGCATATGGATCAGGACAACCGCTGACGGCTTGACAAATGTTAAATGCTGCAATAAAATAGACTGACGAAAGTTATACTTTTGTAAAGATGGATGGAACCAGCAACGGATGGAAAGCCTAACCATCCCGGTGTGTGCATACAGTTGCTGCCATCGGCTTTCCGAAGGGAGGAAGGGCGGTTACTTCCGCCCGACATTGGATGAAAAAACGCGGCTTCTGGTTTGGGGTTATTTTGCTCACTGCGCTTTTAATCTGCGGAATCGCCAGCGCTGCCACCTCGCCGGTGGTGGCTTCTATTGAGTTGGATCC
>CAKUCE010000353.1 GCA_934643535.1 uncultured Clostridia bacterium
TAGCCCGTGATGTAAAGATAGGCATGAAAAATGCCGTCCACTACAATGTAGTCCCGGCTTTTGGTGTCCACGCTCGTAGGCGAGAGAATGTCTAAGATCGTTGTTGAGCCAGCCTCCAGCTCGCTCAGATCCGGCGCTTCTTCGCCGAACAGCAGGCGCTTGAGAAACGGCTGCTTCTTCGGCTGCTCCTTGACTGGCGGCTTCTCCTCCGGCGGCAAGCCGGGCGGCGGGGCGTTTTTGTTCTTGCGGTGCTTTTTCAATTTGATATCTCCGTTTCAGTTAATATGTGTATCATTTATCTGTGTTTTACTTGAAAACATAGATAAATAATCGTATAATAAATCAATCAAAGGAATGAGGTGATTACTAGAAATGCCCAAGAGCATTGACGGCCTTATGCGTTATTTGCGCGATAAAAAGGGGATCGAAATCAGTGGGTCAGCACAGAAACGGAAGCTAAGAAATATTGGATATTATCACGGATATAAGGGCTACCGCTTTGTGGGTACTTCTACTAATACTGTTCCCTATACAAATTTTGATCAAGTTCAAGCATTCTATGACTTTGACATGCGGATAAAAGCCACACTGTATCCTCAACTCATGTTTATCGAGACTGCGCTGAAAAATTATGTGTTGGAAGAGTTGATCCGATTTGGAAACAGCGATAATTTCAACTACATTTACACAACACTGTTGACTGACTATGTGCGGCTGCAAGTTGGATCGGGCCCTTATAAGGACGCACTAAAGCGGCGGCTATCTTTGCGAGATCGTGTTTATTCCGCATTAACCAGAGAATACGATAAAAACCCTATCATCCAACATTTTTATCACAATGATTCAAACGTTCCAATATGGGCAATTTTCGAGGTTTTAACACTCGGAGAGTTTGGTACGTTTTTCTGGTGCTTAAACTATGATGTACGCAAAGCGGTATCGAAATCGTTAGGATTGTACCAAGCAACAGATACAGATGCGTTTTTAACAAAGAAGATTATTTTTGCCATTAGAGATCTTCGGAACGCTGTTGCTCATAATGACATAGTATTTGATACACGGTTTTCCAAATCCCGAATTAGCGGATCAGTTTCTAGTACACTTGAAATCGAAACGGGTATTCAAAACGTCGATTTTAGCAGCATAGTAGATTATGTGGTTCTTGTCGCCTATCTTCTGAAAAAACTTGGAACGTCAAAAACAGACATCAAGAAATTCATTTCGGATATTCAGAATACAGTCGAAACCTTCCGCGCAAGTGTCCCAAGCAATCTTTTTGCAAAAGTTGTATATACGGATACACGTCGAAAGCTGCTACAATTAAAGGACTTCGTTTCCTACTAAATTATTTCTTAAATTTCAAAAGAAATGTTGCATATTTGAGACTGTTATAGTATACTCTAATTAGGAATTGCGGTGTTACTCTGCGGAGGACACCTAGGGGGAGCGGATGCGTCCGCTCCTCCTTTTCCTTTTATTCTCCATACACCCCATGTACCTCTGTTGTCATGTCGAACACGCCCTCTGGCAGTTTGACGCGCAGGCTGGTGCCTTTGTTGATGAGCTCGTACAGGAGCTTCAGCACAAAGTCGTCCGTGTAACGCGGCTCTAAGACCTCTAATTCGCAAATGTCCAGATACCGCCGCGCGGTGTCTGCTTCTTCGTTCAGGCGCTGGATGATGCCCTTGACGGTGTTGCGCTTGGCGCGCATCTTGGCTTCGTATTGAAACACGAGAAAGAACCGGTGCCGAATGGATTCGCTGGCAATGCCGAGGCCGATCTTCTCAATATTGTCCTCGATCTCCGCACGGCAATTCTCGCTTTCCTCGGTTTTCTGGAACTGCCGCATCTGCTCGACGTATTCGCTCGTGTCCGGCGGGAGCGTGCGCACCTCGCAGCTCATGCTGTCCGGTGCAATCTTTAGGTATGCGGCGTAGGACGTGATGATATTTTGCTGGTCGGACGGAGATTTCAGATAGAAGTTGACGGGCAGCACCTCCAGAATTTTAATAAAGCGGTTGTCCTTCGTGATGACTACGCCGCCAATGATGTTCTTGACCGGCAGCCATGCCTGGATGCTGTCACGATAGGTCGCGCCGCCGTGACTGGTCGGCGCGGCCGTGCCGAAAATGGCGTCCTTCATGCTCATAGACGCACCTCCCCGCGGTAAAAGATCATGCGCCGGTGCTTGCGCCAGTTTATCCACGCCTTGAGCCATCTGGTGAGACTGTCGCCGCCGATGCCAATGAGCGCGAAACCGCCCACGGGAACGAGGATCGTCATCGTGACGATGATCTTCGGCATAAGCGTCAGCGGCAGCAGCGCCAGACAGAGAAAGAGGATAGGAATGCACAGCAGCACGGTTTCGACCGCATTGCGGATCTCAAACACGCCGAACAGCTTGCCCGCGTCCGTAAAATTTACGGGAATGTGGTAGGTTTCATAGCTCATATTCGTATTCTCCCACACGCTCCATCAGACTGTTTTTGCAGGCGATATACTCTTGCTGCAATGTATCGAGTTTTTCACCGCGCTGCGCGATGAT
>CAKUCE010000354.1 GCA_934643535.1 uncultured Clostridia bacterium
ATGGTGCAGATGTATTGGCTGGCTTTGCCGTCGCCGTAGGGATTGACGGCATGCTCCATCTGGTGGTAGGCGGCGGGATCGGTCAGAAGCTCCCGGACGGCGGCGTAGATCTGCTGCTCGTCCGTGCCGACCAGGCGCAGCGTACCCGCCGCTACCCCCTCCGGGCGCTCGGTGGTATCCCGCATGACCAGCACTGGCTTGCCCAGTGCGGGGGCCTCCTCCTGAATGCCGCCGCTGTCGGTCAGGATCAGGTAGGAATGGGCCATCAGGTTGTGGAAATCCAGCACGTCCAGCGGCTCGATCAGATGCACCCGCTCTTCACCCGCAAAGCAGGCGCGGGCCATCTCCCGCACGACGGGATTCAGATGCATGGGATAGATCACCTTTACATCCGGGAACTCGTCCACAATGCGGCGAATAGCGGTGAACATCTCCCGCATGGGTTCGCCCAGATTTTCCCGGCGGTGGGCGGTCAGCAGAAGCAGACGGCTGCCCTTGGCCCACTCGATCTCGGGATGCTGATAATCATGCCGCACTGTGGTGGCCAGCGCGTCGATGACCGTGTTGCCGGTCACAAAAATTTTCTCGTCCGGCTTGCCTTCCTTCAGGAGATTCTGACGGCTGGTCTCCGTGGGGGCGAAATAATACTGGGAGATCAGATCCACCGCCTGCCGGTTGAATTCCTCCGGAAAGGGCGAATACAGATTGTAGGTGCGCAGTCCCGCCTCCACATGGCCCACGGGGATCTGCAGGTAAAAACAGGCCAGCGCCGTCACAAAGGCGGTGGAGGTATCGCCGTGTACCAGCACCACGTCGGGCTTTTCCTGCTCCAGAATTTCCTTGACGCGGGTGAGAATGTTGACGGTGACATCAAACAGGGTCTGATTTTTCTGCATGATGCTCAAGTCGTACTTGGGAACCACGTGGAAACATTCAAGGATCTGATCCAGCATCTGCCGGTGCTGGCCGGTGACGCAGACCACGGTTTCCAGTTCGGGATGCTTGCGCATCTCCAGCACCAGCGGACACATTTTGATGGCTTCGGGCCGGGTGCCGAAGATCAGCATGACTTTCTTCATGAACGTACCTCTTTTTCGCCTTCGGGGGCGGATTTGCTTTCGTTCGCGCAGAGATCCAGCATCGTCTGCATGCGCTGTAAAACCGAGGGTTCCTCGCTGGAGGACAGAAAAGTGACCCGCCCTGGCTGCTGCCGGTTCGAGAGCAGCTCTTCTTCTTCCAGCCGCCGCCGGAGCTGACGGATGGAACCGGCGTTGCCGTCGATCAGGGGCGTTCCCTCCGGGAACAGGGCGGCGATGGTTTTACGAAGGAACGGATAGTGGGTGCAGCCCAGCACCACGGCCTTCACCGGCTGGGAGAGCCATGGATCCAACAGCTGCCGCAGCAGCGCCGTCACCCGGGAGCCCTCCAGCTCGCCCCGCTCCACGCATTCCATCAAGCCGGGGCATGGCACGGGCACCGCATCCCGGCCGTATTGAGCCATCAGCGCCTGAAACTTGGGCAGCGCCAGCGTCACGCGGGTGGCCATCACCAGAATCTTGCCGTCGCCCGGCAGCTGAGAGGCCGGCTTCAGGGCCGGTTCCATGCCGATAATGGGCAGATCCAGCTCCTGCCGCAGCTTCCCGGCGGAAACGCTGGTGGCGGTATTGCAGGCGATCACGATGGCCTTGCAGCGCAGCTCGATCAGCCGTTCCACCGCCTGATGCACCAGCCCCAGCACCTCCTCCGGGGTCTTGTCCCCGTAAGGCGCGTTGGCGGTATCGCCGTAATAGACATAATCCTCGTTGGGCAGTTGGCGCAGGGCTTCGCCCAGCACGCCGATGCCGCCCAGCCCGCTGTCCAGCAGGCCGATAGGACGCTGATCCAAGGTAAACCCCTCCGAAATTCCCGGCAGAGCGCCGTTCATTCTTTGAAGATTATACCTGCTTGCGCGGGGTTTTTCAAGTCGGAACGTTTACTCGCTCCGCCGGGCGGAAAGCGCCTCGTCCAGTGCGTCGGCCAGATAGGGCATGGAAGCCAGCGCTTCCCCCAGCGTATTACGGTTGTTGCCCACCTCCACCAGCAGGCAGCCCACCTGCACATGCTGATTAAAGCGGCCCGCCTTGAGCATGACCTTTCGGCAAAGGCCCTCGGTCTGGGCGTTCACCGCGTCCGTCACGGCCTGGGCGATGCGCAGGTTGGCCTCCCAGTCCGGCTTTTCATCAAAGCCCCGGCCCGTCTGCCCCTCGCCCTTGCCCACCAGCAGCATGAGCCGAGCCAGCTTGGCTGAACCCACCGTCACGGCGTTGGCCCCACCCTGACTGCCTCCGGGATAAGCGTCCCGATGCAGGTCGATCATCAGATCATAACGCTCCCCCGCCGCAAGACGCTGCTGCAGCATGGTCAGGGAGCGGGTGTAGGCACTGTCCAGCACCGGCGGTTCAAAAGCGGTGCGGTCGTGTTCCACCTCATAGCCCAGCCCAGTCAATAGCGCCGCCAGCTCGTCCCCCACCCGCACCATATTGAAGCGCTCGTCCGC